>NZ_JAVTJA010000024.1:0-57891 GCF_031843785.1 Methylobacterium sp. WCS2018Hpa-22 | reverse complement strand
ATGCGCTGTCAGATCTTTCCAGGCCGCAAATGCGTTCTCACACAGCCTCGGTGGAAAGCAGACCCTGGCGTAGAGCCAGGAGACGCTCCTATTCAGCTAAGTCGGGCTCGGTGAGCTCGGATTTCACTGGTCCCTGCTCCAACGCCCAATTGACCAAGGCTTTAATCGAGGGGCCGAGCGCGTATCCTTTGTCAGTCAGCGTATACTCCACCTTCGGTGGAACCTGGGGATAGACAGTCCGCGTCAAGATGCCTTCCTTCTCCAATTCCTTAAGCTGTTGGATCAGCATCTTTTGATTCACGCCCTCGATGCGCCGCTCTAGCTCTGAGAAACGCACTGGTGCTCTCGCCGCGAAGAGTTGGACGATGATTGCGATCTTCCACTTCCCTTCAAGCACCCGGAGCGTCTCTCTCGTTGCCGCTGCCCAGACGAGCTGCTGCTTAGGGTCCTGATTCTGGCAGTCACGGTCCATGAGCTTACCTTTCGGTGGGTACAAAACTTTTTGGTGGGTTCTTGCGATCCATCCAGCAATCGATATTTCTGACGGCGAGGCAACCCTCATGATCGGAGTATCTAATGAAAATCGGCATCATCGGCGCAGGAAATATCGGCGCAACGCTGGCTCAGATCTTGGACAAGGCCGGCCATGACGTGAAGCTGGCCAACTCGAAGGGACCTGAAACACTAAAGGAGATCGTTGACGGTACGACGATCGCTGCGGTCACCCGAGACAATGCCGTCAAAGATGTCGATGTAATCATTCTGTCCGTGCCGTTTGCTCGAAATCCAGAACTCGCGCCGGTGCTCGCTGATGTTCCGGCGAGCGTTGTCATCGTCGACACGTCCAACTACTACCCGATGCGCGACGGAATGATTAAAGAGGTGGACGAAGGAAAGCTGGAAACCGTCTGGAGCAGCGAGCAAGTCGGGCGGCCTCTTGTAAAAGCCTGGAACGCACTTCTGTCCTTTACTCTCGCCGAAGCTGGATCGGAAAGTGGCTCAGTTTCCAGACTAGCCATACCGATCGCTGGAGATCATGCGGCTGCCAAATCCGTCGTATCGCGCCTTGTCGATGAAACGGGCTTCGATGTGGTGGACGCAGGCCCTATATCCGAATCCTGGCGTTTCCAGCCAGGAACACCCGCCTATTGCACGGAACTCGATGCTGCTGGCGTGAAGAGCGCACTTTCTACTGCCGATAAGGCTCGTTCGTCCCATAACCTTGAGCTCATAACGCAGGCGTTCATTGATGGGAGCTTGAAGCTCGAACGTGAAGCGATGGTCGCCTTCAATCGCAAAATATCAGTCTGAATATAAACTACGGATATTCGGCCCGAGTATCAGCAGCGCGTAAGAGCATTCGACAGAGTTTTCGCTTGCTCTTACGCATGGTTTGATCGGCCTTCGAAATCTAGAGAGTCCCACGAAGCATCTCGGCTTCGAATTGGACGACCTGTTGGAGGTTTCAGAGAGGATCCACCGCTGATCCGACTTGTCGGAAATCCGCCGGAGCGGACTGGCCCAATGTCTTCTAAGGGTCGCGAGCGAGCGGTACCAACCGTGAAATTTCAGCCCCTTGCCTGCCGGCGACTTGGACGGAGGCCACTCGAAGTCGACGCACGCCATCGCGGATGGGCCGGCTCCCCCGACACGTCTTGCAATTATAGATTATGATAATAATCTATAAGCCGAAGCGGTCCCCCGAGGGGGGCGCATCGTGGGAGAGTGTCGTGGGCAAGACGGACATCAAGACGGCCATCGTCACCGGAGCGGCATCCGGCATCGGACTGGCAACGGCCAAGGCCCTGAAAGCGGCGGGCTACCGCGTCTACGGCACGAGCCGCAGACCCGCGCAGGGGCGGGACGGGGACGTCACGATGCTGGCCTGCGACGTGACCGACGACGCCTCCGTCGAGGCCCTGGTGCAGACGGTCCACGGCGAGACCGGGCGGATCGATCTGCTGGTCAACAATGCCGGTTTCGGCATCAGCGGCGCGGCCGAGGAATCCACGGTCGCGCAGGCGCAGGCACTCTTCGACGTCAACCTGTTCGGCGTCATCCGCACGACCCGGGCGGTCCTCCCCCTAATGCGGGGGCAGGCGGGCGGCCGCATCGTCAACATCAGCTCCATCCTGGGGCTCGTCCCGGCGCCCTACATGGCTGTCTATTCGGCCAGCAAGCACGCGCTGGAGGGCTATTCGGAATCCCTCGACCACGAGGTCCGCGGCCAGGGCATCCGCGTCGTGCTGGTCGAGCCCGCCTATACGCGCACGGCCTTCGACGCGAACCTGGTCTCCCCCGATGCCCCGTTGAGCCTCTACGATTCCGATCGCGCGGGCCGGGAGCGTTTCACGCGGGAGGTCATGGCCACGGCCGACGCGCCCGAGATCGTCGCCAAGGTCGTGGTGAAGGCCGCCACCGCGGCGGCGCCCCATCTGCGCTACACCGCCGGATCGATGGCGCGGCAGGCCAGCCTCCTGCGCCGTTTCGTGCCGGCAAAGCAGTTCGACAAGAGCTACCGCAAGCAGATGCGCCTTCCCCCGGTCTCCTGAGCCTCCGCCCTTCGGGGGACGTGGGAAACATGGTCCGCCCGTCTCTCAGCCACGATCGGGATTGACCATCGGGTCGGCCTGGAGCCTCGCCGCGGCCAGACCGATGAAGGCGCGCACCTTGGCCGGCGCGCGCCTTCCCTCCAGGGTCACGATATGGACCGGGAGCGGCACCGCGTCCGGATCGTCGAGGACCAGCCTGAGCCGGCCTTCGGCGACCGACGGCGCCACCTGATAGGACAGCAGAGATGCGATCCCCTGGCCGGCGAGGGCGGCCGCCAGGACCGCGTCGATCGTGTTGCAGATCAACCGGCATCGCGTGGCGCCACGCGTCGGCCCTTCGGCCGGGGAATGGCGCTCGAAGGGCAGTCCCATGGCGGTCGAACCGATGGTCGCGTGGCGGTGCAAATCCCCCATCGATTGCGGTGTTCCGTGCCGGTCGAGATAGTCCGGCGCGGCGCAGAGAACCCGTCGGACGGTGCCGACCCGAACCGCGACGAGCCCGGAATCGGCGAGGTGCCCGATGCGGATTCCCACATCGGCGCCCTCCTCGATCAGGTTGACCACGCGGTCGAGGAACAGCGCACGCACGCCGACGGCCGGGTAACGCGCAAGAAAATCCGTGATGGCGGGTAAGACATAAAGCCGGCCGAACTGCACCGGAGCGGTGATCGTCAAGGTTCCGGAAGGTGTCGCATAGGCGCCGGCCGCGAGTGCTTCCGCTTCTTCCATGTCCGCGAGGATGCGGCGGCAATCCTCCAGATAGCGTCCGCCCGCCTCGGTGAGCATCAGCGAGCGCGTGGTCCGCGTCAGCAGCCGGGTGCCGATCCGGTTCTCCAGGGCGGCCACCGCACGGGTCACTGCGGGTGGGCTCATGTTGAGTTGGCGCGCCGCAGCGGCGAACCCCCCGCTCTCCGCCACCCGCACGAAGACCCGCATCGCCTGCCACCGATCCATGCCGGCTTCCTCCTCACCCGCGGATTATTCCAGAAACTGGAATAGTCGATTGCGGAGAATGCCGGTTCACGCGTTCCACGCAAGGGTCTCTGATGTGTCCGTGGCCGGTGCCCTCGTCCGGCCGTCGCGGAGATCCATCATGAAACTGTTCCACATGGCCCTGTCCGGGCATGCGCACCGGGCGCGTCTGTTCCTGTCCCTGGTGGGCGCGGATTGCGAGATCGTCGAGGTCGACCTCGCCGCCGGCGCGCACAAGACGCCGGATTTCCTGGCCCTGAACCCGTTCGGACAGGTGCCGGTGCTCGTCGACGGCGACGTGGTGGTTCCGGATTCGAACGCCATCCTGGTCTACGTGGCCAAGACACTCGGGCGCACGGATTGGCTGCCGGAGGATGCCCTCGCGGCGGCGCGGGTGCAGCGCTGGCTCTCGGTCGCGGCCGGGCCCATCGCCTTCGGACCCGCCGCCGCCCGGCTGATCACTGTCTTCGGCGCTCGCTTCGACACGGCCGAAGTGATTGCCCGTGCACATCAAATCCTCGGCCGCCTCGAGGCGGAACTCACCGGTCGCGACTGGATCGCCGCCGACCATCCGACCATCGCGGATGTGGCCCTCTACAGCTACGTCGCCGCAGCCCCCGAGGGGAATGTCGATCTCGGCCCTTATTCCGAGATCCGTGCCTGGCTCGGCCGCATCGAGGCGCTACCCGGCTTCGTGCCCTTTCCGACGACGGCGGCCGGCCTGCGCGTGGGCTGACACCACACCCTGCCACGAAACCCTTTCAGTGGGAGATTCCCATGTCATCCGACCATCACCCCGCCTCGCCCTGGCATTCGGGCGAGATCGCGATCCAGAATCATGCGGGCGTCACCGAGCGCATGGCCGAGATCGGTCCCCGCGTCATCCGCGACCGGATGATCGACCAGCATCGCGACTTCTTCCGGCACTTACCTTTCGTGGTGCTGGGGGCTGTGGACCCGGAGGGTGAGGTCTGGGCGACGATCCGGGCCGGCGAGCCGGGATTTCTCGACGCACCGGACCCCTTCCGTCTCCGCGTTCGGAGCGCCGCCGATCCCCACGATCCCGCCGAGGCTGGCCTGGCAGACGGATCGGCGGTCGGTCTTCTCGGAATCGATCTGGCGACGCGACGCCGCAATCGCCTGAACGGGATCGTCCGGCGCGAGGAGGGCGACGAATTCGATGTCCGGGTGCAGCAAAGCTTCGGCAATTGCCCGCAATACATCCGGGTCCGACAGGGGCCTGAGCGTTTACTTGATCCCGTTGCGGCTGCCCCCGAGATCGCCCGCGGCCTCGACGACCGCGCCCGGGCGCTCATCGCAGATGCCGATACGTTCTTCGTCGCGACCTATGCGGACGGGGAGGAGGGGAACCGCCAAGTCGATGTCTCGCATCGCGGCGGCCCCAAAGGTTTCGTGCGGATCGGCGAAAACGACGTGCTGACGGTCCCGGATTATTCCGGCAACCGATTCTTCAATACCCTTGGAAACATTCGCGCGAATCCTCGCGCCGGGCTCGTCTTCATCGACTTTACCAGCGGTGACCTGCTGCAGATGTCGGGGCGGGCGGAGGTGCTCCTCGATACTCCCGAGATCGCGAGTTTCCCGGGAGCCGAGCGGCTCTGGCGCTTCGCGCCCCGCACCCTCGTCCGGCGCGTGGGGGCCGTGCCGCTCCGGTTCGAGGCCGCTTCACCCCCCGGGCGTGCCTGATCCCCTGGGGCGGGACGGATTTCGCCCCGTGCTTCGCCTCAGCGACGGCGGACCTGGCTCTGTTTCGTGTGGAGCACCTTGCGTGCCCGCGCCTCGTGAATCGCGGCCACCTTCATCAGAAGGCGGCGTTCGACGTCCGAGGGAGCGCTCGCGGCACAGTCCCGCAGGGCGATCGCCGCTCGCACATGCATCAGCGCCCGATCCAGCATCCGGTCCTCGCTCTTCGCCTCATTCCCTTCCTGCCTAGCGCCGCTGTGCTTAAGGCATCATCAAGCTGGATGCCGGGGCGGAGCGGTCGCGCGCGCCCAACGAGGCGTCCATTCTTCGCCCGTCTTCACGAAGGTCCGGCCCGGCATTGGGCGGGCCGTCCGGGCGCCGCCGATCCGCTCCGAGAGTTGACGCCGGCCGTCGGGACTGCCAACCCGGCCGCATTGCGGGCGCGGCCGCTCCCTCGGTCCGCAGGAGTACCGAATCTTCATGTCCGATCTGCTTGAGACGATCCGCAGAACCCTCGTGCCGATCCACAAGGAGGGCTACCCCTTCATCCTGATCGGCATCGTGCTGACCGTGCTGTTCGGCTATTTCGCCCAGTTCGCCGGCTGGATCTTCCTGATCCTCACCCTGTGGGTCTGCTATTTCTTCCGCGATCCCGAGCGGGTGACCCCGGTGGCGGACGGCCTGGTGGTTTCCCCGGCCGACGGCCGGGTGAACCTGATCTCCACCGTGCTGCCGCCGCCCGAACTCGACCTGCCGCAGGAGCCGATGACCCGGATCTCGGTCTTCATGAACGTGTTCGATTGCCACGTGAACCGCGTCCCCGTGACCGGCAAGATCGGCCAGATCGTCTACACGCCCGGCCTGTTCCTCAATGCGGAACTCGACAAGGCCAGCGACGACAACGAGCGCAACGGCCTCGTCATCGAGACCACGCATCGCGGCAGCCCCCTGCGCGTCGGCGTCGTGCAGATCGCTGGATTGGTAGCCCGTCGCATCGTCGGCTGGGTGCAGGCGAACGATACCTTGAACGTGGGCGAGCGCTTCGGCCTCATCCGCTTCGGCTCCCGCGTCGACGTCTACCTGCCGGTGGGGACTCGGGTGCTGGTCGGCCTCGGCCAGAAGGCGGTGGCTGGCGAGACCGTTCTCGCCGATCTCGGCGGCGGCCCCGAGCGCAGCTTCCGCCGCATCTGATCCCGCCCGGCCCCGCCCTGGCGGGGTCGCGATCCTTCGCGGACGGTGCCCTTGAGGCCCGTTCGCCCGTCTTTCTGAAAAGGCGCGTCATGGACGATCTCTTTCCGCCCTTCGAGCCGGATGCCAACGAGCCGAAGCCGCGCCGCTTCAAGGCGGTGCCTTTCCGGATGATCGCGCCCAACATGATCACCCTGATGGCGGTGTGCCTCGGGCTGACCGCGATCCGTCTCGCGTTCGAGGGCAAGTTCGAACCGGCCGTGATCGCCATCGTCGCGGCCGCCTTCCTCGACGGGATCGACGGGCGCGTCGCCCGCATGCTCAAGGGAACGTCACGTTTCGGCGCCGAGCTCGATTCCCTCGCCGACTTCGTCAATTTCGGCTGCGCGCCGGCGCTCATCCTCTACGGCTTTGCCCTGAAGGAGCTGCGCTCGCTGGGCTGGATCGTCGCCCTGATCTTCGCCATCGCCATGGCCCTGCGTCTCGCCCGCTTCAACGCGATGCTCGACGATCCCAACCGGCCCGCCTGGAAGAAGGACTTCTTCGTCGGCATGCCGGCGCCGGCCGGGGCCCTGACGGCGCTGCTGCCGCTCTATCTCCACTTCCTCGGCCTGCCGATCGAGCGTTGGGCCGCGCCGGTGGTGCTCGGCTACACGCTCTGCATCGCGCTCCTGGTGGTCTCCACCGTGCCGACCTTCTCCGGCAAGACCATGGGCAAGCGCGTTCCCCGCGAATGGGTGCTGCCGATCTTCCTCGTGGTGGTCGCGGCCTTCGGCCTCTTCATCAGCTACCCGTTCGAGGCCATGGTGGTGATGGCGGCCGGCTACCTCATCACCCTGCCGATCGGGGCGGCGCAGTATCGGCGCCGGGCGAAACACGAGGAGCGCCTCGACGCAACCGACCGTGGACAGATCGGTACGGCGCCTGTCGAAACCTGATCGCCTCGCCTAACGTCCCGGCGGGAATGCGGGCGGCGCAAGTTTTGGAGGCGACGGTGCTGGAAGAATTCAAGAAATTCGCGTTGCGCGGCAACGTCGTCGATCTAGCGGTGGGCGTGATCATCGGCGCCGCTTTCGGCTCCATTGTCACCTCCGCCGTCCAAGACGTGTTCATGCCGATCATCGGCGCGATCACGGGCGGGCTCGACTTCTCGAACTACTACATCGCGCTCTCGTCGAGCGTGCAGAAGGGGGCGGCCTACGCGGACGCCAAGAAACAGGGCGCTGTGATCGGCTACGGCCAGTTCATCACCGTGGCGCTCAACTTCATGATCGTCGCCTTCGTGCTGTTTCTCGTCATCCGGGCGATGAACAAGCTCCAGACCCAGGAGGAGGCGAAGCCTCTTCCCGAAACCCCGGCGGACGTGAAGCTGCTGGGCGAGATCCGCGATATCCTCGCGGCCAGACCCAAGGTCTGAGATCAGATCGTCGTCGCGGGTGGTGCCTTCAGGTCGTCGAGGAGGCCATCAAGGGCCTGCTCCACCGCCCCGGTGCCTTCCTCATGGGTCTTCAGACGGATCTCGAGACGGCGCAATTGCGGCTCGAACTCTTCCGGCACAGCCGGATCGCCGAGGAATTTCGGCGCATCGTCCTGCGTGGTGAAGACGGAGCGCAGCTGTTGGCCGAGATGATCCCGCACCGGCTCGGGCAAGGCCGGATCGACATCCGCGCCGCCGGCCTGACCGGGGGGCGATTTATCAATGCGGAAGATCGGATCGTTCGCCATATCGGGTCTCTCCTCAATCAAGAGCAATAACCAGCCGGGGCGGAGAGTGTTGCGTGCCTCGACTCACAAATGTTGATGGTACCCGATCCAGCGCCGGTATTTCTGGTATTTCTCGTGCGAACCCCGACCATCTTCCGATCCACGAAAAAGCCCCCGGTGCCGTGGCACCGGGGGCTCTTGCCGAATGGTCAGCTGCGATCGACGATGATTAGTCGATGACTTCGACGATGCGGCGGCTGCGATCCACCAGGACCGGACGGTCGTTGACGATGGTGTAGCGCGCGCCGCGGGCATTGTACTCGGACGGCACGTCGTAATAGGTCACGCCAGTGCCGGGCAGGGTCGCGCCGACGCGGACGTCGCCGTCGTAATTGTAGGAGCTGTGACGCTCGCGGGTGACGTACTGGCGGAAGCGGGGACGGTCGTCGACACCGAGGATGCCACCGACGGTTCCGGTCGCAGCGCCGACGGCACCACCGACGATGGCACCTACGGGACCAGCTGCATCGGCACCTTCCTGGGCGCCACGCTCAGCGCCGCGCACGAGGCCCTGGGCCTGGGCGGCGAGGGGGAGGGACAGAGCGATCGCCGAAGCGGCGAGAAGGGTCTTGATGTTCATGATCGAGATCTCCGTATCCGATGACCCGCGAACGGTGACGCTCAGCGGGGTTCGGGGCAGTAACGCCCCATCTCGGAAAAGGGATGCCTCGAAAATCGATTTTGCCGGAATGTCCCGATCATGCCCCCGATGGGAGAACGATATTCCCCGTCCGCAAGACGTCGCGGAACGGGTAGCCCGGTGAGCATGGTGGGGAGCCGATCCCGACCGCCCACCTGGCGGCCTCAGGCGTCCTTCGGCATGGCCGACTGGATCAGCCGATCCGAGCTGAGGTCTTCTTCGTCGTAGCCGAGCAATTCGGCGAGCCGCCCGCGGGCACGGCTGACGCGGCTTTTCACCGTGCCGACCTTGCAGCCCATGATCGTGGCGGCCTCTTCGTAGGACACACCCTCGGCGCCCACGAGGACGAGGGCCTCGCGCTGATCGGGCGGAAGCTTGGCGAGCGCCGTCTGCAGATCCTCGACATCGAGGCGGTCGCCCTGGTGCGGTGCCGTCGCGAGACGCGCCGCGTAGGAGCCGTCCTGGTCTTCCACCTCGCGCACGCGCTTGCGGTGGTCCGAGTAGAAGATATTGCGCAGGATGGTGAAGAGCCAGGCATTCAGGTTCGTGCCCGGCTGGAACCGTGCGCGATGCTGCCAGCCCTTGAGCAGGGTGTCCTGCACCAGATCGTCCGAGCGGGCGGGGTTGCTGGTGAGCGACAGCGCGAAGGCCCGCAGCGACGGCACCGCCGCGAGCAGACCGTTGCGGAACTCGGGCTCCACCTGCTCGCCGCGAGCTTTCAGGGCGGCTTCCAGCTTCTCGATGAGTTCGGCGAAGCGCGTTGCCGGCTCGTCCGCGCCAAGGCGGTCGTAGACGGTGCGGAGCTGGTCGCCGAGATGTGAGCGGATGGTCGCGGTCAGGCCCGGCCGCCCATCGTCGTTCGTGTCGCTCAGGAGGTCGTCGCTGGTTTCAAGGACGTCGCGTGTCATGGCTCGTCGTATTCTGGTCGTTGGGCAGGAAATCGTCCGGTTCGGGCCGGCCGTATCGGATCGGTCCGCCTGACATCGACGGCGAGGCCGTAGCGTGTCTCGGGTTGTAGCGCATCATACCCGGTCACGCACCCCGCCAAGCCACGCAAATGGCGACCTGCGCCGTTCGCGTCCACATGCGGCGGATGGCATCGGCGGCGGCGACATCTTCCCGATATCGAGGAAGGAGGGCCGCCTCTGCTTGCGCCCCATATCCGGCCATTGTCTCACCTGTCTCTCTGCCATCGCGAAAGGAATCGTCCATGCATCGTCGCGCCTTCACGGCGAGTCTCACGGCGGCCGTCCTGGCCGGGCCGGGCGATGCGGTTCGCGCGTCGGCTCGTAGCAGGCCACCCGTCAGCATCGCCATGCTGATGTTTCCCGGCATGACGGCCCTCGACCTCGTCGGGCCGCAGGCGATCCTGGCGGGTCTGGCCGGCGGCCGGCTCCACCTCGTGGCTCGCCAGACAGGCCCGATCCCCAGCGATACGGGCCTGACAATGGTGGCCGATACGTCCTTCGAGACCTGTCCGGGCGAGATCGACGTACTCTTCGTGCCCGGCGGCGACGCGACCCCCGGCCAGATGCGCGAGGAGGCGACCCTCGCCTTCCTGCGCGACCGGGCGGCACGAGCGTCCTGGGTCACCAGCGTCTGCACCGGTTCGCTCATCCTCGGCGCGGCGGGACTGCTCCACGGCTACCGCGCCACCTCGCACTGGTGCGTGCGCGAGACCGTGCTGCCCCGCCTCGGCGCCATTCCGGTGAACCGGCGCGTGGTGGTCGATCGCAACCGCATCACGGCGGCGGGCATTTCCGCCGGCCTCGACTTCGCTCTCGTCCTGGCGGCCCTTCTGCACGGCGACGATGCTGCGAGGACGAGCCAGCTTGTCGCCGAGTATGCGCCGGAACCGCCCTTCTCCGCCGGCACGCCCGAGACTGCCGGGCCGGATATCGCCGCTGGCGCCGGAGCGATTCTCAAGGATCTGGTGGATGGGTCTCTCGCGGCGGCAGCGAGCTACGCGCCGCGATGAGGTCCGGGGCTCAGGGCCTCCGGCCGCACATGGTCTCCCTCCCCCGCGACGGCGCGTCATTTTGCCGGAACTCCGTTGAATGGCCAAGGTTTAGCCCCTGGCGAGAAAGCTGCATGGTCGCGATGCGCTGGCCGCCGGACTTCCGCGCTCCAACCATGAAGGGCATCGATCCATGGCATCAGGCCTCGCTGGCGATCTCACCCGGACGAAATCCCTCGAGCGACTGAATGCCGATGCCGAAGGGGGGGAGCACAAGCTCGAGCGCACCCTCGGCCCCTGGAGCCTCGTCGCCCTCGGCATCGGCGCGGTGATCGGAGCCGGCCTGTTCTCCCTCACCGGGATCGCGGCGGCCGAGCATGCCGGTCCCGCCGTGGTGATCTCCTTCGCCATCGCGTCGATCGCCTGCGCCTTCGCCGGCATGTGCTACAGCGAGCTCGCGGGCATGATCCCCGTGGCGGGTTCGGCCTATACCTACGCCTATGCCACGATGGGCGAGTTCGTGGCCTGGATCATCGGCTGGGACCTTGTGCTCGAATACGCTGTCGGCGCGGCCACCGTCTCGGTGAGCTGGTCGAGCTACGTCACCCGGTTCCTGCGTGACACCCTCGGCATCAACCTGCCGCCCAGCCTCGTCAATTCCCCCTTTGAGACCTACACGGTCGACGGGGTGACGGCGCATGGCATCGTCAACCTGCCGGCCATCCTCATCATCGTCGCCGTCTCGGCCCTGCTGATGATCGGCATCCGCGAATCCGCCCGGGTCAACGCCGTCGTCGTGGCGATCAAGCTCGCGGTGGTGGCGGTCGTGGTGGGCGTCGGCCTGTTCTACATCAAGGCGCAGAACTACGTGCCGTTCATTCCCGAGAACACCGGGACCTTCGGCGAATACGGTTGGAGCGGCATCATGCGCGGCGCCGGCGTGGTGTTCTTTGCCTATATCGGGTTTGACGCGGTCTCGACTGCGGCGCAGGAGGCCAAGAACCCCCAGCGCAATATGATGATCGGCATCCTCGGCTCGCTGGCCATCTGCACGGTGATCTACATCGCCTTCGCTGGTGTGCTGACCGGCCTCGTGCATTACGACGCCATGAAGGGCGATGCTGCGCCTGTGAACACGGCGATCGCCCAGACACCGTTCCCCTGGCTGAAGAGCCTCGTGACGCTCGGCGTCATCGCCGGCTTCTCCACCGTGATCCTGGTCCTGCTGCTCGGCCAGAGCCGGGTGTTCTACTCCATGAGCCAGGACCGACTGCTGCCGGGCTTCTTTTCCAAGATTCATCCGACCTGGAAGACGCCCTATCGCTCGAACCTGTTCTTCATGGTGTTCACGAGTGCTCTGGGCGGCTTCCTGCCGATCAGCCAGCTCGGCCACATGACCAGCATCGGCACCCTGCTCGCCTTCATCCTGGTCTGTGCGGGAGTCATCATCCTGCGCCGGACCCAGCCCGATGCGCGACGGGACTACCGGACGCCGCTGGTGCCGCTGGTGCCGATCCTCGGCATCGTCAGCTGCCTCGCCATGATGGTGTCCCTCGACGGCCAGACCTGGCTGCGACTGATTGCCTGGCTCGCGGTAGGACTTGTGATCTACTTCGCCTGGAGCCGACGCAACAGCCGTCTCGGCCGGGCGGAGGCGGCCTGACCGTAGCAGTCTCGGCTGTCCCCAGGGAACGGGATCCGGTGCTCGTGACGGCGGCCTGATCCGTCAGGCTGTCTTGATCAGCGACAAGAGAGGGCTTTTGGAATCCTTCTCCACCATCACCTCGCCCACATGGACGATCTGCCGCTCGCGCGCGACGAACGCCGTTGGCATTTCGGACTGCATCTCGGCTTCCACGGCACGCAGCATGGCGTCGCTATGGGCGGGATGGAGATGGATGATCGCGAGCGCCTTGGCACCGGCGGCCTTCGCCAGTTCGACGCCCTTCTGCCATGTGGAATGACCCCAGCCGCAGCAGCGCGGATATTCCGACTCGGTGAACATGCCGTCGTAGACGAGGAGGTCCGAGCCTTCCACGAACCGGCGCAGGGACTCGTCCGGCCACGGGTCGGAATGCTCGATGTCGCTGATGATGCAGAGGCGTTTTCCGCCATGGTCGAAGCGGTACCCCACCGATCCTTGCGGGTGGTTGAGGAGGATCGTGTCCACACGCGACCCATCGGGGAAATCGAGCGCCTCGCCGGCCTTGAAGCCGTGATGGGCGAGGGTGCAGGGAAGGATGTCCAAGGTCACCGGGAAGAGTGGCGGCGAGAACAGGCGGTCCAGGGTCTCCTTCGCGCTCGCTCCGTCGAGATTGCCGCAATAGGTGTTGATCGTCCGTTCCGGGTTGAAGATGACCGGCTTGAAGAACGGCAGGCCCGCCGTGTGGTCGAGATGCAGATGGCTCAACAGGAGGTCGATCTCTTTCGGCATCTCCTCGCGGTGATGCAGCCCGCAGGCATTCAGGCCCGAGCCGGCATCGACGATGAACAGGCGCGAGCCGCAGCGGATCTCCAGGCACGGGGTGTTGCCGCCGAACTCGACATAATCCGGCCCGCTAACGGGCGTGGAACCGCGGACGCCCCAGAAGCGTAGGGAGAGGCCGTCTTCGGTCGAGGGCGTGTGCGTCATACTCATGGTTCGACTACCGATTGCCCGATCCGCCTGAGACCCGGTGCCTTTCGGCGCACCGATGCGATCCATTCCTCGCGAGAACGGTCACAAACAGGTTGCCAGGATCGAAGTGGGGTTGACCATGAGGTAGTCAGCCCCCTCCGACATCGATGTGCGGCCACGCACACAGCTTGGAGACGCTCGTCCTCGGCAAAACCGCGCTCACCGGCCAGCTTTCAATCGGAGCGAGCCCAATATTCGCCTGCGTGAACCGGCCGACGCTCCGGGCGGCCGTTGCCTCGGGCAGAGCCAATGTGGCGTTGCCGAGACGGCGAATCCGGCCCTCGTGTCGAGTTCGTGCCCGATCCTGACGACAGCATCTCCGTCGCGATTCCAGAGAAAATTGGGAAATGTCTTTGCCGGAGCCTTCTCGGCTCGGCCCATCGACCTTTGCACTCTTCGGTCTCCGACACTCGGACTTCCCGCTCCTGATCGGCACGTGCTTTACCGAAATCTATCGTCCGGGAGACGATGAGGGCCGAGGCTGCGCATGGATTCCGGCCTATGGGGGAAGGACCGGCTGACGGCATGGGCCGTCACGGCCATCGCTGGTGCTGGATGCGGATACAAGGAACCGGAAGTGGAGCAGCTTGGCGCTCTCCCGTGCTACCGCTGATAGGCAACGATGGCTCACAAATTCGAATATTTCCAAATCAAGACTGCGGAATATTTCCGCTGCTCGCGTTTTATAGTCTTTCCAATATTCAGGCTTACTCTTGATTGATTGGGGGGATTGCCTCTTTATGTCGGTTATCGGGGCAATGCGCGATGAGAAGGCCCTCCAAAATGGAACGGATGCTGGAACTGGTCCGCGGCTATGCACGGCTGGCGTGGTGGGATGGCTGTGCCGTCGACATGCGCCTTCACCGCCTTGCCGACTTCATCGATTTCCTGGCTGCCGCGAGGGAGCCGGTGCTTAGGCACGAGCCGATTCCGATTGTAAAAGGAGAGATTGCGTGAGCGCCTTCCGATCGACCCGGCCATGTATCGAGCCGCCCAAAGAGGGAAGCGAACTGGACGAGGCCTTGCGCCGCGCCTTCTGGACCAGCCTGAACCGCCATCCCCTTCCGGCGCTCCAGGCGCTGGCCACGGCGGCGCGAACCATCGGGACCCTGTATCGACAGATTGCCCAGGCACATGAAGGCCCCGGCGGCTGTGGTTGCGGTTGGGAGCCCGATCCGGACAGCGATCTCATCGTGCTCGAAGCCAATCTGGCCGCTTCCCTGCTGAAGCCGCCCGAACCAGACCTCGCCCACATGGTGACGCTCGGACGAGCGTGACGTCTCATCGGGGTCACTGGCGCGCCGGGGCGTCGATCCACCATCCCACCTATCGAGACGCAACATCGCGGAAGGGATTGGTTAACCCACCAGTCCGCATGATCGGCTCGATCCTGCAGGGTGGAGGTGGGAATGGACGTGATCTACCGCGGTCTCGAAACGTCGCTCCTCGGCCTCACCCTGGTCCTTGGCATCGCGGCCTTGGCCCTTCCATCCCTGGCGCCCCGGATACTCGGCGCTCCGGAACTCGCCGTGACCCTGCCCTTGCTCAGTGTCACCGCCGCACATTGAGGGTTTCGCGCTGGATTTGCGACCCGGCAGCCGATGCCTGAGGTGATCGCCTCAGGCGACGATCATGGCGCTGGCTGTGCGGTTCGACACAATCGACCCACGCTGACGACTTTCACAGTGCGTTGCGTCATCGCACTGCAACTGTTTCGCCCTCACGCGACTTTATAGACTAAGCGCTGCGGTGAGCGCACTGGCTTGGGTCTTTAAGGCGCTCCGGACAACGGCGCGCGGGCAAGGTTGCGATGGCGAAACGATTCGGTCTTTCCGCTGCGTTGGGCGTTGCGCTCATCGTCGGCGCCACCTCTATCCCGGCCTCCGCGATGCCGGGAACCGAGGGAGCCTCGTCCACGAGTGTTCAGCGGGACGCGGAAGTCGGCAAGGTCGCATTGACGGTAGAGGCCGAGGACGATGCCCTGGCCTGCACGAAATCGCGCAAGCGGTTGTTCGTCGATGGCGAAGGCTGGATCGTTCGCCGGGTCACCACCTGCCGCTGAGGTGATCGCCGCTGCAGTCGTGCGGGACCGGTTCATGCATGTGGTCTCGTCCGTTTCGTTCATTCCGGCTATCCGACCACCGTATGGCTCGGTCGTCAGTCGAGCCATCGTTCCCGGCTCAGGCCTATGCGCTGCGAGGTTCGCATGTTGGCGATGAGGAGATGGTCAGCGCATTCAGCAATGCTGGTGCTCACCCTCCTCATTGTGCCCTTTGCCCATGCTCAGACCGCGGTGACTTCCGGCTACGGTCATTCGGATCTCCGGTTCGATGATCGCTACGCCGGACCGTATCCGCCTGCGGCGTATGGTGTTGCTCCGCTGGTACGGTTCCCGCGTCCGACCGAACTCGTTCCGAGCGCTTGGGGCTATGGAACTTACGGCATTCCCACCGCGACCGGCATCCGTCCCGCCTCCGTGGGGACACCCGTTGTATACGTGATCGACACGCCCGCCCGCCGGGTCATGCGCCAGACCCGCAATCCCGGGCCGCGCATTGTGTCGCGTAAGGCGCGAAAGCCGGATCCTGCATCTCTTGCCATATACCATTAGGCCGGCGCGGAGGTCGTGACCCTGCGCATGGAGCGCACCAGCTCGCGCTGAAGACAGAGCCTTGTCAGTATTGCGCGCGCAGGACCGCTTCGGAGACGAGCTTGATCGGCTTTCCCCTGCCCATCATGATCGCCGCCCGCGACTGTTCCGGGTCGGCCTCGAACCGCGTCCGCAACCAGGCGACGAGGAATTTCAGGTATTCTGAACCGATGAGCTTCGCCGTTCCCGGATGACGCCACCAGCGATCGGCGTCGAAACCTTCCGCGATCACCGGATGGGGTAGGACGCGGTCCTTGCCCATCAATGCGTGGTCGAGCTCCACCAGGGTTCGGGGCATATGATAATTCGACGTCACC
Source organism: Methylobacterium sp. WCS2018Hpa-22 (assembly GCF_031843785.1). Classification (NCBI taxonomy): domain Bacteria; kingdom Pseudomonadati; phylum Pseudomonadota; class Alphaproteobacteria; order Hyphomicrobiales; family Methylobacteriaceae; genus Methylobacterium; species Methylobacterium sp. WCS2018Hpa-22. Next base: position 41,470 of record NZ_JAVTJA010000024.1, on the reverse strand, counting down.
ACGGCCACGGTGTTGAACCGGTGCTGGCGCATCCAGCGACGGGTCTCGATGGCGTTGCCGATCGTGTTGCGGGCCCGGTAATCGAGATCGACGCAGCACTCGATCCAGTGGCGCTGGCTCGGATTGAGCCGGGCGATCTCGTCGCGGCTGGTCCGCTCGTTCACGCCGGTGATGAGAAGACGTCGGCCATAGCCACCGGCCAGAAGGTCGATCGCGTCGCCGATGCGCTGGGCACCCCCGGTCAAGGCCACGATCCCGTCCGCACGGCCGTCGAGAGTGCGCTCGTCACGGGCGATCGATTCCGCGAACACCAGGAAGCCGGCGACCAGGGCCAGGGTAGCGACGGCACCGAGGCCGAGAGCGATTTGACCGAGACGGCGGAGGGTTGAAGACATCACCATGGCGATCCGCGCGGGAGGCACCGACGATTCCGCCCGACCCCGTGGCCAGACCCAACCGAACGCCTCTGGAGGGCGAGTGGTGCCGTGTCCTGACATCCGCGTGGCCATTCTCCAAAGGTAGCGCGGAATGCGTCATCCGCGAGGCGACATTTCCGCCCCGATGGGTTTACGAATGGTTAACGCGGATCCGGCGCGGATGTCTGTAGTCCTATGATGTCATACGGAACCGCTGATCTGGCGGGTCCGGCGACCGGAAAACCGGCTTCAGCGCAGGAAACGCCGGACGGTCAGCCGCGAGACGATGCCGGTGACCACCGATGCGATGACGCCGATGAGCAGGACAGCGGCATAGCCGCGCCAACCGATATGGAACGCACCGAATAAGGCCTCGATCTCGTCCCCGGCGGGTCCCGAGCGCCAGACCTGGGCGAGCAGTCCGGCGAGCGCGAACACGGCCAGAGCCAAGCACGAGCCAATGATCCCGCCACGCAGGCCGAGGCGGAAGAACCGACGCTGGAACGCGCGGGCGATGAAGTCGTCGTTCGCGCCGACGAAATGCAGCACCTCCACGACCTCGCGATTGCCGGCCATGGCTCCTCGTGTGGCGAACACGACGGCGAGGCCGGTGGCGATCAGGACGAGGGTCACGATACCGACTCCGACGCCGACGAAGGTATTGGCCATGGTCGAGAGCCGCTGAAGCCACAAGGCATGGTCGTCGAGGCTCGCGACCCCCGGCATCGCCTCGCTGAGCGACCCCCGCAATCCCTTCAAATCCGGGGGAGGGGATTCCGCGAGCTTCAGGGTGACGAGACGCGGTACCGGAAGGTCCGAGAGGTCGAGGCCGCTCCCGAGCCAGGGTTCGAGCAGGCGCTCCGCCTCCGTCTTCGAGAAGATCCGCGTGCTGGCGATGCCGGGCGTGGCCTTGGCCAGCGACTCGGCCCTCGCCACGTCGGCATCGATGTCACGGCCGACGCTGGGCCTCACCTGGATCGTCACTTCCTGCGCGACGCTGCCCTGCCACTGGTTGGCACTGGACGCGACGATCTCGGCCGCCCCGGCGCACAGGGCGGCCAGGAAGGTCAGGATCGCGATCACCGCGGCGAGCGCCCGGCTCGCCGCCGAATCGGTGGGGACGAGGGGCGCGTTGCGTCGCAGGGTCGCCGGCAGGCCGGCCTCCTGGTCGGGTGTGACGGGCATGGCGGGACGTGGGTCTAGGCTAGCCTCGCCCATCAGCGTTCGATCTGAAGCCGGCCCTGGCCCAGAACGAGCCGGGGGGCGTCGACGAGGTCCATCAAGGCGAAATCGTGGGTCGCGATCAGGACCGAGGTGCCAAGGCGGTTGAGTTCGATGAACAGCCGCAACAGACGGCGGCCGAGGCCGGGATCGACATTGCCGGTGGGTTCGTCGGCAAGGAGCAGGTCGGGCCGGGCGATCAGCGCGCGGGCGATCGCCGCGCGCTGTTTCTCGCCGCCCGACAGAAGCGGCGGCAGGACATGCATGCGCTCGCCGAGGCCGACCCAGCGCAGGAGTTCCACCACCTCGGCGCGGTAACTCGTTTCCGCCCGACCCTGGACGCGCAGGGGGAGGGCGACGTTCTCGTAGGTGGTCAGGTGGTCGAGCAGGCGGAAATCCTGAAACACGATGCCCATCCGCCGGCGCAGGCCGGTGAGCGCCTCGTTGGAAATATCGCTGACCTCTTCCCCGAACACCGAGACCAATCCGCGCGTCGGCCGCACCGAAAGCAGGATCAGGCGCAGCAGGGTAGTCTTTCCCGCGCCCGAAGGGCCGGTGAGGAACTGGAACGAGCGCGGGGCGATCTGGAAGCTCACGTCGCTCAGCACTTCCGGCCCGAGGCCGTAGCGCATGCCGACATTCTCGAACTGAACCACGGGCTCCTCGACGCCCGACAGGAGGCTGTCACGGCTCACGCTAGGGTCCCGGATCCGTCGATGCGCGATTCTGCTGACAAGCCTGCCCTCCCATATCCGCCGCTTCACGGAGGATTAACCGCTTCCGGCGATGACGGTGTGAGTCTTTTTCACCGAGCCGGCAACTGCCGATCGAGATATTCGAGGCGGCGATTCGCCATGCTGATCGTATGCCCCTCCTGCGCAAGCGAATACGACGTCGCCACCGACAGGGTCGGCGTCGAGGGTCGCTCCGTGCGCTGCGCCGCCTGTCGCGAGACCTGGTTCATCTCACCCGACGAGGTCGCCGCCGCCCTTGCCGAGGAGATGGCCGAGATTCAGGCGGCGATGGGCTCTGTGGAGGGGCGCGGCGAAGCGCAGGCCGATCTCGATGCATGGGAAGCGGCGCTGGCCGAGGAGGCCCAGTCCGCGACGGCGGAGCCGGTGTCCGAAGATAAGCCGGTTCGCAAGGCCAGGGGGCGGACGCCGCCAAAGAAGCGCTGGAGCGCCCCGTCGCCCGCCGCCGCCTTCGGGCTCGCCCTGCTGGCCGGCATTCCCCTGGCGCTCCTCGCGCGCAGCACCGTTGTGCGGGCCATGCCCCAGAGCGCCTCGCTCTATGCCCGGATCGGTATGCCGGTGAACCTTCGCGGCATCGAGATCCGCGATCTCGCGGCCTACCAGACCCAGGGCGAGGGGGCGGCGTCCCAACTCGTCATAGAGGGCGACGTGGTCGGTGTGGCGGGCACCACCGTCCCGGTACCGCCGATCGAAATCCAGGTGCGCGACGCGCAGGACCAGACCATCTACCGCTGGACCGTGACGCCGCCGCGTTCCAGCCTCGAGGATCGCGAGACGGCCCGGTTCAGGGCGAGCCTGTCGTCTCCTCCGGCACAGGGGCGTACGATCAAGGTCGGGTTCGCGCTGGAACGGGGAGCGCCGGAAGCGGATGTCGCTCACTGACCCCTGACATTGCCGCTGGTTGAGGGCAAAAATCGATGCCAGCCGGCTCTGCTCGTGGTAGGGAGAATGTATGACCAGCCCGACCCGACGCGTCCGCGTCCTCTTCGACGAAGCCGCCATCGCGAACCGCAACGAGGAGCTAGCCGCAGCCATCGTCGCGGCCAAGCCCGAGAACCTCCTTGTCGTGGCGGTTCTCAAAGGCAGCTTCATGTTCGCCGCCGACCTGCTGCGGGCCTTGCACCGCTCGGGCCTGTCGCCACAGGTCGAGTTCGTGCACCTGTCGAGCTACCGTAGCGGGACGGTATCCTCGGGGCAGGTCGCGATCCTGCGGGACGTGGAGAGCGAGGTTCGCGGACGCGACGTGCTGCTCGTGGACGATATCCTGGAATCGGGACGCACCGTCGTCTTCGCCAAGGATCTGCTCATGGCGCGTGGGGCCAAGCGGGTGCTGACCGCCGTTCTGCTGGAGAAGCCGGGCAAGCGGGCCGTGACCATCGATGCCGATTTCGTCGGCTTCACCTGCCCCGATGTGTTCGTGGTGGGCTACGGCATGGATGTCGCGCACGAATATCGGCAACTTCCCTTCGTCGGTCTCGTGGACCATGTGAGCAGCGAGCCGGATCTCTTCGGCGGAACCTGAGCCCCCCTCTTCAGGGAGGCGAGGCACGCGATGAATCGGGTTCGCGAGGGTTCATCTGTGGGTTTATGGCGACAATTGCGCGCGGCCACATATTGCGCAACATTTACGTATTATTTGATGCAAAGCAGCCCTTGACATAGGGGCTGAGTAGAAGCGCAGTCTGGGCGGTCCAGCAGAGACAAAGAGTTGATGGCGCGAATTCTCCTTGTTGATGACGAAGAGCCGGTACGTGGTTTCCTGAAGCGGGGCCTGGAAATTGACGGTCATTCCGTCGTGACGGCGTCGGATGGCAGTGACGGACTGGATCGGCTGACGGAGGCGGACGGGGCGTTCGATTTGATGCTCACCGATATCCGCATGCCGCTCATGGACGGCATCGCCCTCGCCCTCGCGGCAAAGCGCGATTTTCCCAACTTGACCATCCTCCTGATGACGGGGTTCGCCGACCAGCGCGAGCGTGCCCGCGGTCTCGACGCCATCGTCACCGACGTGCTGACGAAGCCGTTCTCGCTGGCGGACCTGCGTTCCACCGTGAGGCGCGCGCTCGCCGCCTGAAGACGCGTCATCCTTGAAAATTTGATTGAAGCTTGGCCGCCGGTCGTTGCGTTGCCGGAGGGAGCAGTACCTCTCTCTCCCCGCCACGAGTGCCCCATGATGTCATCGACGACCACCCGCGCTGCCCTGGCCGCGGTGCTTCTCTCCGGAACGATCGTCGCGGGCTCCGCATGGGCTGAAGCCCAGACCGGTTCGGCACCCGCCGGCGCCCTCGCCAAGGTCGCCAGCTTCGAGCACCAAGTGACCGGCGTTACCGTGACGAAGGACGGACGCGTCTTCGTCAATTTCCCCCGTTGGACGGAGGACAGCGTCGTCTCCGTTGCCGAGGTAAAGGACGGTCGGATCACGCCCTTTCCCGATGCCGAGTGGAACGCCTGGCGCAACGCGCGCAAGGACGAGGTTTCGGCGGGCGACCATTGGATCTGTGTCCAGAGTGTCGTGGCGAGCCCCGACGGCAATCTCTGGGTTCTCGATCCGGCCGCTCCCGCCATGGCCGCATTGGTGAAGAACGGGCCGAAGCTCGTGGAGATCGACCTCAAGACGAACAAGCCCGCTCGCATCATCGCCTTCGACGAGGCGGTGGCCCCGCAGGGCTCCTACCTCAACGACGTCCGCTTCTCGCCGGATGGGAAGACCGCCTACATCACCGACTCGGGTGCGAGCGGTGCCCTCGTCGTGGTCGATCTCGCCAGCGGCAAGGCCCGTCGCCTCCTCGACGGCGATCCGACGACCCAACCCGACAAGAGCGTGACGGTGACCTATGAGGGCAAGCCGCTGCGGCGACCCGATGGGCGCGGTGTGGAATTCGCCGCCGATGGTATCGCCCTCTCGCCCGATGGCGGCACCCTCTACTGGCAGGCGATCAAGGGGCGAACCCTCTACAGCCTGCCGACATCCGCGCTCACCGGATGGCTGACTTCGTCTCTCGTGCCGGAGGCGCTCAGCGACCGGAGCCTGTCGGCCAAGGTCGAGACGGTGGGCGACAACGGTCCCGCTGACGGCCTCATCATCTCGCGCAAGGATGGGCGGATGTACGTCACCTCGCCCCAGGACGATTCGATCAAGGTTCGGGACCTGTCCGCCAAGGGCTCCGCCCTCATGATTCTGATTCAGGACAAGCGCCTGCGCTGGCCCGATACTTTCGCCGAGGGACCGGACGGGACCCTCTACGTGACGACCTCTCGTATCCAGGATTCGGCCTTCTACAAGGCCGACGCCCCGGCGGCTCTGCCGACCGACCTTTGGAGCATCAAACCAACGAGCGTCGCCGCCGGCTCGACGACGAGCCCATCGGCCCGCTGAGACCGAAGGCCCGGCCTGTCGACGAGACCGGCCTGGGTCTCGCCGCTGCCCTCCGTTGCGAGCTTTTCCATGCGCCGACGCGATATCCTCTGCGGCCTCGCCGCATCTTCCCTCTGGAGCCTGCCCGCCTCGGCGGCCCCGATCCTTCGTTCGGACGATCCCCGGTTCGCCGAACTGGTCGATCCCTCCGCCCGGCCGGCGACCCTCTACCGCGAGGGTCGGTGGTGCGAAGGCGTGTGCTGGGCGCCGCACCTTGGGGGCCTCATCGTCAGTGACGTGCGATCGAACCGCATGCTGGTGATCGGCGAGGATGGAGGAGTGAAGCCGTTCCGCGATCCGTCCAACAATGCCAATGGAAACGTCCTCGATGGCCAGGGACGTCTCGTCACCTGCGAGCACCGCACCCGTCGCGTCGTTCGTCGCGAATCCGATGGATCGATGATTGTGTTGGCCGACATGTATGGCGGCCAGCCATTGAATTCCCCCAACGACGCGGCGCTCGCGCCGGACGGTGCGATCTGGTTCACCGACCCTGTCTTCGGCATCACCGTGCCGGATGAGGGCATTCAGACGACGCCTTCCCAGTCCGCGAGGCGGGTCTACCGGATCGATCCGGCCGGTGAGATCCTGGCCATGACCGACGCGGTCGGCCAACCGAACGGCATCGCCTTCTCGCCTGATGGGCGAACACTCTACGTCACCGAGACCAGTGCCGCCCTCGACAATGCGGAAGGGGCCCGCGCTATCCTCGCCTTTCCGGTGGAAGAGAGCCGCCTCGGTGATCCACGCGTCGTCGCCTCGCTCGAGACGGGCGCTCCGGACGGGCTCGCCATCGACGAAGCCGGGCGGATCTACGCGGCCTGTGACGACGGCGTACGTGTTTACCTGCCCGACGGGACGTTGCTCGGCCGGATCGCCACCGCGACGCCGGCCTCCAATGTCGAGTTCGGCGGGCAGGACGGGAATCGCCTCTTCATTTCGGCGGGCTCCGTGGTGGCGGCCATCGATCTCAAGGTCCGGGGCGCGGTGAAAGCCCGCTGACCGCATTCATATCCTTCAGGATTGCAGCATCCATGACCTTCGCTCGACGTGACATGCTGGCTGCCGGCCTCGCCGGATTTGCCGCACTGACCAGCCAGGCCTCCGCTGAGCAAAAGGACGCGTCCCAAGCAGAATCCGGCACGGGGGTCGCCAGCGATCAGGGCGTTCCCGGGCTCGAACTCGCCATGCTGGCGAATGCGCCCTCGAACCCCACCGGCATCACCCTGTCGCGAAGCGGCCGCGTCTTCGTGATGATGCCGCGCTTCAACGCCAAGGTCCCTTTCACCCTCGGCGAGGTCATGCCGAACGGGAGCGTGACGCCCTATCCCGACGAGGCCACCAACCAGCCCGACCCGAAGGCCTCTCAGCACCGGCTCCTTCACGTGCCCAATGGTGTGATGGACCGCGACGACAGGCTCTGGGTGCTCGATGCCGGATTGCCGGATGGGTCGGGCCCGCCCATGCCGGGAGGTGCCAAGCTCGTCCGGTTCGATCTGACCACCAACCGGATCGCCCAGGTGGTCCCGTTGGAGGCCGGCGTCACGGCGACCTCCTCGCTCAACGACCTCAGGGTCGATATCCGGGACGGACGGGCGGTGGCCTTCATCACGGACCAGGGCCAGGACGGCCATGGTGCCATCCTCGCGGTCGATCTCGCGAGCGGTCGTGTCACCCGACGGCTCGCCCGGCATGCCAGCACCGAGTCCCAGAAGGGCATCGTCAAAGTAGTGGAGAATCGCCAGATCCTGCAGCGCAAGGCCGAGGGGCCGCCGCGTCCGGTCCAGGGCGGCGCGAACGGCATCGCCCTCAGCCCCGACGGCCGACGCCTCTACTACGCCCCACTGATGGGCCGGCGCCTCTATGCGGTGGAGACCGCTCTTCTCCTCGACCCGGCGGTGTCCGATGCCGAGGTCGCCGCCGCTGTGGAGGATCTCGGCGAGAAGGGCATGACCGGAGGGCTCATTGCCGATTCCAAGGACCGCGTGTATCTCGCCCTGCAGGAGCACAACGCGGTGGGCCGGCGCGAGACGGACGGTACCGTCACGATCCTCGCCACCGATCCCCGGCTCATCTGGGCCGACACGTTCTGGATCACCCCCGACCGCTGGCTCTACATCACGGCCGCGCAGGTCAATCGCAGCCCGGACTACAATAATGGACGCGACCTCAGGCAGCCGCCCTATGTGATTCTGAGGATGCGCATCGATGCCGACCCGGCCTGATCAACCGAGCAGATGTGTGAGCAGGGCGCGCAGTTGCGCCGGCTTGATCGGCTTGTGCATCAGCTCCGCCCCGAGCCTCGCCACATCGGCTTCGATCGCGGCGGAATGGTCGGCGGTGGTGACGATCGCTGGCAGGTCCGTGCGGATCACGCCCCGCAGGTAGGTGGCCACGTCGAGGCCGCAGGCGCCGTTGTCGAGGTGGTAATCCAGGATCAGCACGTCCGGTGGTGGACGTCCGGCGGAGACGTACTCTCCGACGCTTGCGAGATCGCGATGAGCACTCACATCGGCATCCCAGTTCCGCAGCAGGCGCGTCAGTGCATCTGCGGTGGCCGGATCGTTCTCCACGATGAGTACGCGCGCGCCCGTCAGCCGCGTCGCGATCGGCGTGGGGCCGGCCGCCGGCTCGACCGGAGAGGTGCCGATGGGGACGGTCAGGCTCATCCGCGTTCCGTGGCCGGGCCGGGAATGCAGGGTGAGCGCGTGATCGAGGGCCGTTGCCATGCGCTGGACGATGGAGAGCCCGAGACCGAGACCGGGCTCACCCTCGTCACCCTCCCTGCCGCCCCGGTAGAATTCCTCGAAGACGAGATGCCGCTCGCTCTCCTCGATGCCGCAACCGGTATCGATGATCTCGATGCGGCACGCCTGGTCCCGCCGACGCGCGGCGATCAGCACACCTCCGCGGCTGGTGTAGCGGACGGCATTGGAGACGAGGTTCTGCAGGATGCGCCGAAGCAGGATCGGGTCGCTGTCCACCCGGAGCTCCGGGCAGCGGACCGCGAGGCGCAGGCCCTTGCGCTCGGCCATCGGCATGAAGCTCGCAGCGATGCCCCCGAGCAGATCGGCGAGGGCCACCGGGTGGATGATCGGCCGGACGATGCCGGCATCGAGCTTGGAGATGTCGAGCAGCGTCTTGATCAGATCTTCGATGGTCTGCAGGCCTCGCTCCACCTGCCCCGACATCGCCAGGGCTTCCGGGCTGAGCGGCATGTCGGAGAGGGCCGAGGCCGAGAGGCGCGCGGCATTCAGCGGCTGAAGCAGATCATGGCCGGCGGCGGCGAGGAAGCGGGTCTTCGAGCGGTTGGCTGTCTCGGCTTCCTCCTTCGCCGCGACGAGGGCGGCGTTGGAGCGCTCCAGGCTGTGCATCAGCCCGGTCAGCTCCTCGGTGCGCGAGCGGACCCGACCTTCGAGGATGATCGCGGTCTGGAACAGCGAATAGGCCCCGCCCTGCTGGTCCATGTTGCGTTCCACATGCGCCATGAGGGCGGCGTTGATGCGCTCGAGCTTGGCGATGCGGCGGGCGGCATCGTCAGGATGATCGGCCTTCATCGGGCGCGCGGCCGGCCGATGGCGATGCCGGTGAAGGTCTGGTTGAGATGCATCGCCCGGTATTGCTCGCCGTAGGTCTCGAACCCGACCACGTCGTAGCGGCGGTAGAGTTCGCAGATGCCCTGGCGGACCTGCCGGCTTTCCGCGTCGAGGCGGCGCAAGACGCAATCGAAGCCGATGATCAGGTCGATCCCACCCAACGCCGCATCGAGGCGGGCGAGGTCGTTGCGGGTGGTCTCCACGATGTCGCGTGGCTGGGCCAGGGTCAGCACGACGCCTTCGTCGATGGCGCAGAAGAAGGTCAGCGAGCCGTCGGCGTTCATGCGCCGGATCGAGCGGCAGAAATACTCGCCGCCGACCTTCACGGCGAGCGGGTAGGCGGCAAAGCTCATCGGTGTCAGCGCTTCCGGATCGAGCCCCACCGCCATGGCGTATTCGCGGGCGGCGGGCTCGGCGTTCAACTCATGGACGATGCGCTGCTCGTCATCGGAGGCCGTCACCACGAACTTCGTCGATGTCGGCTCGAAATGATCGCTCTTGAAGGTCTGGAACGGGTGATCCGTCTCCACCAGCACCACCACGGCCGCCCTGCGATGGATCGTGCCGCCGTGGAGCAAGACCGTTTCGCGGAAATGCAGATCGTCGCCGGCCGATCCCCCGACCAGCGGAATGCCGTCGAGGGCCCAGGCGATGGTCGACACCACCGTCTCCTCCGCATTGGCGAGCCCGTCGATGAAGGACAGGGCGAAGAGCCGGTTCGTCGCGTGGTCGGTGGGGTCCGTCGCCAGCGCCCGGCGCAGCGTGCGGATCGACGAGGCCGTGCGAGCCACGTCGAGATGGTCGATGGCATCGAGGATCGCCGAGACGACGCGAAATCCCTTGGCCGGAAACGCCACCACGACGAGGCCGCCCTCCAGGCCTCCCGCAGGGCAGATCCCGCCCGACATCGTACACCCGGTGATGGGGGTGCCGGGGAAGGCCTCACCCAGGGCGGCGTTCAGGGCGCCGACATCGTAATCGGGGGAGAAGAAGGCCAGCATGTGCGAGAGGCCGGCCGGGCCGATATGGGCGGCGATGTCCGCCACGGCGTCGGCCTCCGCCGTCGCCATCGTCCAGGAGGTCTTGATCCCGCACAGATGCCCACGCATCCGCGTGTCCTCCTCCACCGTCGCGCTCCCTCCGGCGTCGTGGACTGGCTTTGCGCCTTCGTCGTCACGCCACCGACGAGTATGTCGGCGCGCCGAGCGGGGTGCAATGGCGGCGCTCTCCCGCGCCGCCCTTACCTGTCAGTCCACCGTCTTGAGGTCCTTGACCGAGACGTCGCCCTGCCGCGACGAGAAGGTCGGCGCGGAACCGTTGCTCTGGGAGACGCCGCTGATCTGGTGATCGCCGGTATCGTAGGTGGTGCGCTTGCCGTCGGTATCGATTACGAGGCGGCGGGCATCGGGGAAGAACGCATAGCGCATTCCGTTCTGGCCGCCGCTGGTGGAGGGCTGGCCCAGCTCCTGCGGCCACCAGGCCTCGCCGCCGGACATCGGTTTCATCGGCTCCATAGGCTTCATCGGTTCCATGGGCTTCATCGGTTCCATCGTCATCCTCCATACAGGGTCGCGCGTCTGGCACGGCTACGCCTGAAAGCCGACATGGTTGCATCCCGGGGGAGCCGCCGACCCATCGATTGCACGACCTGCCGATTTTTCGCGCCGTTCCGAGTCGGCACACCGGTTCGCTTCTCGCGGCATCTGTTTGCCCGCACTCGGTTGCACGCATTGAATTTCCCCGTTGTAGGGATCATATCGCGCACCGTTCGATCCCCGGAGGCAAACCCTTGAGCGATACCCTGGAACGGCACGAATTCGGTGCCGAGGTCGGCCGGCTGTTGGACCTCGTGGTCCATGCCCTTTACTCCGACCGTGAAATCTTCCTACGGGAACTGGTGGCCAACGCCGCCGATGCCCTGGACCGGCGCCGTTTCGAGGCGCTGACGCAATCGGTCTCGGCGCCGCCGGCCGACGCAAAGGTCACGATCACCCCCGAGAAGACCGCGCGCACGCTGACGATCTCCGATCCCGGCATCGGCATGACCAAGGCGGAGCTGGCGCAGAATCTCGGCACCATCGCCCGTTCCGGCACCCGCGCCTTCAGCCAGTCGCTCGGAGATGCGAAGGCCGAGGACAAACCCAGCCTGATCGGCCAGTTCGGCGTCGGCTTCTACTCCGCCTTCATGGTGGCCGACCGCGTGACCGTGACCTCTCGGCGCGCCGGCTCCGACGAAGCCTGGACCTGGGCCTCGGAGGGCCAGGGCAGTTATACCCTGGAACAGGCGATACGCGACGAGCCCGGCACCGACATCATCCTTCATCTCAAGGAGGATGCCGACGAGTATCTGGAGAGCTACCGGCTCGACCACGTCGTGCGCAAATGGGCCGACCACATCACCGTGCCGGTCGCCATCGTCGCCGAGGGCAAGACCGAGACCGCGAACCAGGGCACGGCCCTGTGGCGCAAGTCGAAATCCGAGGTCACCCCGGAGCAGTACACCGAGTTCTACCGCCATGTCGGCATGAACTTCGACGAGCCCTGGGCGACCCTGCACTGGCGGGCGGAAGGGGCCCTCGAATTCTCGGCGCTGCTGTTCATCCCCGGCATGAAGCCGTTCCAGGCGGTGGAGGGCGAGCGCGCGAGCAAGGTCCGGCTTCACGTCCGGCGCATGTTCATCACCGACGAGGCCGAGTTGCTGCCGACCTGGCTGCGTTTCGTACAGGGCGTGGTCGACACCGAGGACCTGCCCCTCAACGTCTCCCGCGAGATGCTGCAGGCGACGCCGGTCCTCACCAAGATCCGTCGCGCCGTCACCGGTCGCGTCCTGTCCGAACTCGGCACCCGCGCCAAGGATGCGGAGGGCTACCAGTCCTTCTGGGAGAATTTCGGCCCCGTCCTCAAGGAAGGCATCTACGAGGATTACGAGCGCCGAGGCGAAATCGCTCCGCTCCTGCGCTTCCGCTCCTCGGCGGTGGAGGGCTGGACCTCGCTGCCCGATTACGTCTCGCGCATGAAGGATGGTCAGGAGGCGATCTATTACCTCGTGGCCGACGATGCCGACGCCCTGGCCTCCTCGCCGCAGCTCGAGGGGTTCCGCGCACGCGGCGTCGAGGTTCTGCTGCTCTCCGACCATGTGGACGCGTTCTGGCCGGAGCAGCTCGGCCGGTTCGAGGAGAAGCCCCTGCGTTCGGTGACCCAGGGCGGCCTCGACCTCTCGAAGATCGCCGCCACCGAGGAAGCCGGCGAGGCGCCCGCCTCCGTCGATGCCCTCGTCGCCGCCCTCAAGACGGCGCTCGCGAAGGACGTCGCCGACGTGCGAACCACCGACCGGCTGGTGGAGAGCGCCGTGGTCCTCTCCGCCTCCGGCAGCGGGCCCGACCTGCAGATGCAGCGCCTTCTGCGCCGGGCCGGGCGTGGAGCCGGCGGATTGCCGATCCTCGAGATCAACCCGCGCCACCCGCTGATCGCCTCCCTCGGCGCCAAGGCGGAAGCCGGGGAGGATGTGGCGGAGGCCGCCGGCACCCTCGTCGATCTCGCCCGCATTCAGGACGGCGACACCCCGCGCGACCCCGTGGCCTTCGCCCGCAAGGTCGCCGCTGCCCTGGCCCCCGGCGCCTGAACGCACGACCGGAGGCGCCTGCCGGGAGCAGGCGCCTCCGTTGGCCAGCCATGAATGCCGATGCGGTTCTCGACTCGCGCTTCACGTCTTGCGATCTCCGCCGCACTCGTGCTAACGAGCCTTCGTCTCATCGAGGCGCCCCGCGGAGAGGTGGCAGAGCGGTTGATTGTACCGCACTCGAAATGCGGCATGGGTGCAAGCCCATCGGGGGTTCGAATCCCCCCCTCTCCGCCAAGTCTTCTCGCCTAGGTGAGCTCCTCCCCGAAAAGTGTCTCTGCCCGTCATGTATACGGGATTGCACGCGCGTGCCGAGCCGTCACCTTACCCGCCATGGGCGGGGCCCTGTCTTCCAGATCCGGGTACCGAAGGCCTTCGATCCTGGTTTGCGGGTGGCCCCCGATTCGGGTCACGATCGGTCGAGTGCCGAATTTGCGGTCGCCCCGGATCACCGATATCCTCACCGGGATGGTGCGTGACGAGTTCGAGCGTATCTGAATTAGCCGATTGAACGCCGTCGACCTGTTGTCACTCGCAGTCAGATCGAGAACCGCCTGACGGGCGCGATTCTGGCGCTGCTTGGTCTCACAGTTCTCGATTAATGCGCGCTGCCCGAGGATATTCGCGAGCCCGCCATGGACGCCGTCTTCGATGCCTCGAGCCACTTCGGCTGCACGCGCGCGATGAGCCAAGTGCCATCGACGTGCGAGCCCTGGATGGAAGTTCCGATTGCGTCAGCATTTCGGGGCGAAAATACCGCTCGTGCAATGCTTGGCATGAACCAAGTAGTGGCCGTCCCGCGACCCGGCCCTGTCATGACTGAACTCGCGGCTATCAGAGCCATTTTAAGCTGACTGTTTTGACGAAAGAGTACGGCCGGACTGAGCGGGGTTCTACCCGACTGCTTGACGGTAAATCATCGGCAAGGTGGACGTAAACGTTGAGCAGATATTTGTATCTTCGCAGCCATTCGCGTCACGGATAGAGCCCCGTTCGGCTCGTCACGGGTTTGCGTAAAGGTAGGCTGCGATGTCCCGAGCCTGCGTTTCCGATATTCCCGTGATGGGCATCGCGGTTCGCGGGTTCAGGGATTTCGGGTCGACGATCCAGCGAACGAGGTTCTCGGGCGTATTCGTGACCACGCCACCGATATAGACGCGCTCGGCCAGCCCGCGCAGAGGCGGGCCAACCCGGCCGCTGGGGCCTGCGACACCCGGAACGTCATGGCAGCCGGCACAGCCATAGGTGATCATCAGGGCCGGTGCACGTGCGGGATCGCCGCCGGTCAGTCCCTTGGCGAGGTCCACCCGAGCTTGCCCGCGCTCGATCCGATGCACGACGATTCCCGCCACGGAATCGATCGCGGCGAGACCGGCGGCAAGGACGATCCATCTACGTCGCATAGGATCGCCGCGTGGGACTTGGGTGCCGTATCCAGAGCCCCATCAGGATCAAGGCGGCAGCCGTATAGACCAGACCGGCGGGAACCCACATGACGAGCCCGGCCAGCTGCTGGTCCTCCAGGGGGGTGAGTCCCCATTCGGCGGCGGCAGCGGTTTGGCGTGGATACCAGAGACGGGGCGAGACCGTGAGCAACACGCCAAGCAGACCGGTATGGAGGCTCGTCAGGAACAGGTAGACGAAGGCCGCGCCAAAACCGCGGCGGCGCGCCGGTCCTCGCAACAAGGCCCACCAGAACATCAGGGCCGACATCAGGAAGCTGACATGCTGCAGCCAATGGGCGAGCGGGCTGACGAGAACGAGGTCGTACACTCCCGGCATATGCCAAGCCCAGAGCGCAACGGCATGAATGAGCGTCGCCGCCAGAGGTAGGCTGACGACGCTCCAGGCGCCCGCAAGACCAAGCCGTCGCGGCAGTCGAACGACTGGTCCGCGCCAGCGGGCGGGCAAGGCCCAGAGCATAGCGCTTCCAGGCCGCGCCAGCACGATCAGGGGCGCGGCGATCGCCATCAGCAATTCGTGCTCGATCATATGCGCCGTGAACAGGCGCTCGCCGAGCCAATGCAACGGCGAGAGCAGTGCAAGGGCGAGCACCGTCCATCCCGACCAGAAGCACGCGACCTGCCAGCGTCGCACACCGCGCCCGTGGCCGGCCCGGCGCCACAACCGGACGGTCCCGATGAGGAACAGGATGGCGCTGCCATAGAGCGGCAGGATGACCCGCAGATCGCTGGTCCAGGCCGCGCCCGTGGCCCAGAGTTCGCCGAGATCGCCGCCATGAGCGGAGGCGCTGCCCGGAAGGAACATGGTGGCGAGCCCGAGGCCGATCGCGGCGGCAGGTCGGCTCATCGCTCGCATCCATCGAACACGATCCCGGCGACGCCGTGGACCGCGATGACCAGGGCGAAAAGAAGGGAGACCAGGATTCCGATGATTGCGACCAGGCGATGTGGTCGTCCGCCCTCGGGCGGGTCGAGGGGAGGCGCCCTCGACGCATCGGGCATCGGAACGGTCCCGATACCAGCCGCCCTGGACCGTCCGAACGCTCGCCAGGACAGAAAGGCGCCCGCGAGACTGAACATCATCAGCGGAAAGGCGACGAGCGGCACGGCCCGTAGGCCATGGGCGCAGGTCCAGGGGACCATCGCGTAGTTCGCCTGCGTGCTCACGAGCCAGGCCGCCGGGCCCGCATAAAGGCCGGCCGATGGGAGCCCGCGCGCGAGCAGTTTCCGTACGGACGACGTCACCACCGGGGGACCCAGTACACGACGAGGTAGATCGGCAGCCACGAGGCCACGACGAAATACCAGTAGAAGGCATTGTCGCTCACGTCGCTGAAACGTCGTCCCTTGGCGGGGCCCTTCGCATGGTGCGTGAACATCAGGACGGTCAGGACGAGGGTGTCGCCGGCATCGGTGACGAGATGCGTCAGGTGAAGCGCGAGCAGGACCCAGGTGATCGAGCCGTAAGCGTTCTGGTCCCAGCGGACACCCAGACCGGCGAACTCGTAGAGTCGCAGGCCAAGGGCGGCGAGCGCGATGAGCGACATCAGGATCAGCCCTCGCCGGACGCGGGGAAGATCCTCGTGATGGGCATCGCGATCGACGATGGCGTTGGGCCACAGGCTCGCCAGCAGCAATGCCGTGTTGAGCGTGCCCGCCCAATGATCCGGCGCTACGGGTGCGAGCGGCCAAGCCTGGTTCTGCTGGACGAGGTAGAAGTAAGTCCCCAGCGCCAGTGCGAAGGCCATTCCCTCGGTGACGAAGAAGCCGAGGGTGCCCCACCACATCGGGCTCTTGGGCCCGAACCCATAGGTTGGAAGATGCGAGAGGTCGCGGACGATGCGCGCCGGCGCGACGGCGGAAAACGGCGGCGGGTCGCGAGGCGGGAGGGTCATTCCTCGTCCTCCGGCGTGTCCTTGGGCCAGAACCAGGCGATGAGGGCCGCGGCGATCGGGATCGCTCCCCAGAGGACGGCGTAGGGCGTGAAAATCGACCCGATGAAGGTGGTGCCGACGACGAGAGCGGCGATTAGCGGCCAGATCGAGGGGGCGGGCGAGGTCTCGCGCAGTTGCGGCTCGGCCTCCGACACGCTGGTGACCACCAATTCACGGTAGCGCGTGCTCAGTCCCGTCACCACCGGCAGTCCCTGCCGCTCCGCCCAGAGCGGCTCGCGATGGGTCACGAAGGGAATATGGTCGAAGTTCTGCGGTGGCGGCGGCGAGGCCGTGGCCCATTCGAGCGTGCTGGCGCCCCAGGGGTTCGGGCCCGCCACCGCGCCGTGACGACGACTCGCGACGACATTCCAGAGGAAGACCAGGAAGCTCGCCAGCAACAGGAGGGCGCCCGCCGTCGAGAGCATCTGGAGGTTCGCCCATCCCATCTCGGGACCGTAAGTATAGACACGCCGCGGCATACCCATCAGCCCGCTGATGTGCATCGGAAAGAAGGTGATGTTGAAGCCTGTGAAGGCGAGCCAGAAGTTCCAGGCACCGAGTCGCTCCGACAGCATCCGGCCGGTGAATTTCGGGAACCAGTAGTAGATCGCCCCGAGGAGCGGAAAGACGTTGCCGCCGATGAGCACGTAGTGGAAATGCGCCACGACGAAGTGGGTGTCGTGCACCTGGGTATTGATCGGCACGGAGGCGAGCATGATGCCCGAGAGGCCGCCCGCCACGAAGATGAAGAAGAAGCCCATCACGAACAGGAGCGGTGTGCGCCAGATGGGGCGTCCATCCCATAGCGTCGCGATCCAGCAGAAGATCTGCAGCCCGTTGGGGACGGCGATCAGCATGCTGGAGGCGGTGAAGAAGGCCGCTCCCAGTTGTGGGAGTCCCGTCGTGAACATGTGGTGGACCCACAGCCCGAAGGAGAGGAACCCGGTGGCGACCAAAGAGAGGACGAGGGCGAGGTAACCGAAGATCTCGCGGCGCGCGAAGGTCGGGATGATGGCCGAGACGAAAGCGGTTCCCGGCAGGAAGATGATGTAGACCTCGGGGTGGCCGAAGAACCAGAACAGGTGCTGATACAGCAGCGCGTCACCGCCCTCGGCCGGGTTGAACAGATGCGTTCCGATCAGCCGGTCAAGGATGAGAAACGTCGAGGCGATCATCACCGCAGGCAACGCGAAGATGATGATGAAGGAGTCGAGGCGATCATCACCGCAGGCAACGCGAAGATGATGATGAAGGAGTTGATGAACAGCGCCCAGACGAAGAGCGGAATACGGTCGAGGCTCATGCCCGGCGCGCGCTGCTTGAGCACGGTGACGATGATCTCCACCGCCACACAGAGTCCCGACAGCTCCGTGAAAGTGATCATCTGCGCCCAGACGTCGGCGCGCTTGCCGGGCGAGTATTCGGGACCCGCCAGGGGGACGTAGGCGAACCAGCCGACATCGGGGCCGATGTTGAGCATGAAGGAGATCCACAGGAACATCCCTCCCGACAGGTAGATCCAGTAGCTGAAGGCGTTGAGGCGCGGGAAGGCGATGTTGCGGGTGCCGACCATCAGCGGCACGAGGTAGACCGCCATGGCTTCCCCGATCGGCACGCCGAACAGGAACATCATGGTGGAGCCGTGCATCGTGAAAAGCTGGTTGTAGGTGTCGGGCCCGACGAGCTTGCCCTCGGGCCGCGCCAGCTGCAGGCGCATCACGATGGCGGTGAGGCCGCCCAGAAACAGGAACAGGAAGGCAGTGGCGATGTAGCGGCGACCGATCACTTTGTGGTCGACGCTGGAGAGCCAGCCGATGATCCCCTCCCGGGTGCCCCATATCCGGGCAAGCCGAGCGGTGAGGGGCGGGCCCTCGCGCGCCACATCGGGCGGGTCGCCGATGGCGGTGGTGGCCTCGCTCATTTGAGGCCCTCGAGGTAAGCCGAGATGGTGTTGATCTGATCGGGGTCGAGCTTGACCAGAGGCATGTTCACGCCCGGCTTGATGCCGTGCGGGTCCACGATCCAGGCCGCGAGATTGCCGCGGCTCATCGGCAACGTGGCGGCGCCAAGCGTGCTGCGCGAGCCCAGATGCGTGAGATCCGGGCCGATGCGGCCGGCGGCCCCCGTCCCGCGAATCTGGTGGCACATGGAGCAGGGGGCGGCGGTGAAGGCGGCCTCGCCTGCGCTGGCAGCGGCGCTCGCCGGCTCGATGCGGGGGTGGACCTGCGCGTCCCGCCAGCGGCCGAAGGCCTCCGGCTCCTGGGCGATCACCAGCATACCCATCTTGGCGTGCTGCAGGCCGCAGAACTCGGCGCATTGGCCGCGATAAGTGCCCGCACGGTCGGCGGTGAAACGGAGGGTGGTGCTGCGCCCGGGGATGAGGTCCATCTTGCCCATCAGGCTGGCGACCCAGAAGGAATGAATGACGTCCGTCGATTCGAGCTTCAGCAGAACCGGCACGCCCACCGGCACATGAATCTCATTGGCGGTGGTGAAGCTGCGGCTGGGATCCGCACCTTCGTATTCGAGCTCCCACCACCATTGATGGCCGAGCACCCGAATGGTCAGGCCAGGGGCCTCGGACGCGGACAGGCGCCGCTGCCCGGCATAGCTGAGGCCGGTCAGGACCAGCACGACGAGCCCGGTGGCGACGGCCAGTCCGGCCACGAGGGCGGCTGTCCGGTTTTCGCGACGGAGATCGACGCCGAGCGGATCGGCATCGAGAGCGCGGCGCGCCCGCAGGCTCGCAAGCAGCGCCAGCATCACCGCGAGCCAGATCGCGAAGAGGATTCCGGTGAAGATCCAGAACAGCCAGAGCAGGTCACGGGCCTGGGGGCTGACAGGGTTCAGGGGGGACTGCATCAGGTTGCAGCCGGTCAGAGGCAGGATGGAGACCAGGGCCAGGCCATGCCGGGCGGGGAGCGACGCGCTCATTGCGGCATCTGCCCGGACGGCGGGACGATGCCGCCGGAGACCGGTGGGCTCGGGCTGGTCCGGTTCTCGGAAGGGTGCGGGTGCAGGGTGTCGCTCCGGGCGGGCGCTGCGCTCGCCGGAGCGTTGCCGCTCATCGACCGGACATAGGCGGCGAGCTGCCAGATCTGGTCTTCCGTGGCCCGTCCCCGGAAGGACGGCATGCCGTTGGGTCGCCCTTCACGCAGCGTCTGGACGATGTTCTCGATGGAGCCGCCATAGATCCAGCGATCGTCCATTAGGGCGGGACCCATGCCGCCGCCGCCCTGGCCGTGGCAGCCGTTGCAGTTGAACCAGGTGAACAGCTTCTTGCCCTGGCTCATCTGGTAGGCGTTGCCCTCGAATAGCCGGGCCTTGCCGCTGGTCTGGACCATCGGCCCGGGCTCTCCGGGCGAGAGCCCGACGAGGGCGACCTGCTCCTGGCTTTCCGATCCGACCGGGCTCGGCCGAGCCTCCCGCTCCTCGCGTTGGCAAGCCGTCAGAACGATGCCGACGAGGATCAGCGCGGGCAGACGCGCCGTCATCGCGCCGCGACGGGTTGCGCGACCGCCTCCTCGGCACGGGGCACGTGGTACTCGGCCAGAATCGCGTCGATCTGCTGGCGACGCCCGGCGAGCGACGCGCCGACTTCCTGGCGGAGCGCCTCGTCCTCCCGACGCAGGCCCATGACGATGTCGAAGACCATCGGACGCATCGGGCCGTCGATCAGCGGCGAGACCGGTGTGACTCGCAGCCGGACATCGGATCGCGCTGCGAAATACCCGGCCATCGGCCCCCAGGCGATCGCCACATCGATCTCGCCCTTCGCCACAGCGTCGATGATCCGAGCCGGCGGGTTGGGTTCGGCGTAATCACCCGTCAGCACGAAGCCGCGGACGTTGTCGGTGAGGCCGCGCCGGGCGAGGGCCTGGCCGGGCGGAGTGGTCGCCGCATCGTTGCCGGCCAGCTGCACCCCGATCCGGAGGCGGGCCAGGGCCGGGTCGTCCAGGGAGGCGACCGCCGGCCCATCCGCACGCGACACGAAGACGTAGGCGGAACGATAATACGGCCGCGTCGGACGCAGTCCCCCGAGCCCTACCGGCATGCCGGGAACGAGATCGCATGTCCCGGCGCGGATCGTGTTGCGTAGGAAGCCGCGCCGCTGCGCCCACCAAGTATAGGCGACGGTCGCCTTCAGATCCCTGGCGATGAGTTCGACGATGCGGTTCTCGAACCCTTCACCGCGCTCGTTCGAGAAGGGCAGGTTGTTAGGGTCCGCGCAGACCCGCAGCTCACGCGCCTGTGCGCCGGATGCAGCAACCATCGCCAAGCAGCACAGGAGGGCTGCCCCGCTCTTATGGGAGGGCGAAATCATAGAGCATTCCCCCCTTGGTGGTGGCCTCCTTGAGGTCTCGCATGGCGTTGAGGAAGCCAAGGGCACCGGTGCCGTCGCGCGGGTCGAGATCGGCGGAAACGACGACGCCCGGCCAGCCTCCGACGCCGGACAGGATCGCCACGTGCTGGCGCCCGTCCGGACCCCGATAGGTGGTCGGCTGCCCGATGATCCCGGAGCCGGTCTTGAACTGCCAGACGACCTCGCCCGTCCTGGCGTTCACGGCTTTGAACCAGCCGTCCATGGTCCCGTAGAAGGAGACGTCGCCGGCGGTGACGAGGGTTCCGCTCCAGACCGGGAAATTTTCCTTGATCGACCAGGCCACACGTTCGTTGGCGACGTCCCAGGCGGTGTAAACGCCCCGGTGGCCACCGGGCCCCGGCTTCATCCGCGTCTCGGAGCCGAGATAAGGCGTGCCGGCGATGTAGTTCGCCTGCATGTGCTCCTCGTCCATGCAGAGATTGGTATGCGGCATGTAGAGGAGGCCGGTCTTGGGAGAGTAGGCCGAGGGACTCCAGTCCTTGGCACCGGAGGCGTTGGGGCAGATGTCGCGCATCACCTTGCCCATCTCGGGCTTCTTCTCGGGAATGTATTGCAGACGACCGGTTTTCAGATCGACGCCCGTCGTGGTCGTGATGGCGTGGAAGGGCTTTGCCGAGAGAACCTCGCCGGTCACCCGGTCGAGGATGTAGACGTAGCCGTTGCGCTCCGGCCGGACGAGCACCTTCCTGGGCTGCCCTTGCCAGGTCATGTCGAGCAGGATCTGCTCGTTGATCCCGTCCCAATCGTAGAGATCGTGCGGGCTCCACTGGTAGAACCAGCGCGCCTGACCCGTTTCCGCCTCGCGGGCGAAGATGCCGGACGTCCACTTGTTGTCGCCGGGCCGCTGGTCGGCGTTCCAGGGACCGGGATTGCCGGTGCCGTGATAGAGGAGATCGAGATCGGGGTCGTAGGAGAGCCACCCCCAGACCGTGCCGCCGCCCTGCTCCCAGGCCTGGGGCGGCCACGACGTCACCCCGAGATCCTGGCCCTTGTCCATGTCGTAAAACGGCTTGAACGCAGGCCCGATCAGCACGTCCTTGTCCGGCCCCGTATTGAAGGCCTTCCAGGCGACCTTGCCGCTTTGCTGGTCGAGCGCCTGGATCCAGCCGCGCACGCCGAATTCGCCGCCTGAATTACCGACGAAGACTTTGCCCCTGGCGACGAGAGGCGCCATCGTCATGGTCTCGCCGATGTGGATGTTACCGACCTTCGTCTTCCACGCCTCACGCCCGGTCTCGGCATCGACCGAGACGACGTTGCCGTCGAGGGTGTTGAAGAAGACATGGCCATCCGCGAAAGTCGGCCCGCGATTGACCACATCACAGCATGCGACGCCCTGGGACGCAGCCTCGGGCTTCGGATTGTACTGCCATTTCAAGGGCGCGCCCGGCTTCGTCAGGTCGAGTGCGTAAAGGATGTTGGGGTAGGGCGAGAGGACGTACATCGTCCCGCCGATCACGAGTGGTGACGATTCCTGACCGCGATTGACGCCCACCGAGAAGGTGAACGTGACGCGCAGGTTTCCGACGTTCTCCGGCGTGATCTCGGAGAGTTCACTGTAACGGGTGCTCGCGACATTCTTGGCCGGCATCGTCCATTGGCCGTCGTCGGGAGGCGCTGCGGACGAAGGCGGAACCGGAAATACCTTGGCGGAGCCACTCGGTTGAGCCGATGCGATCGTACCCTGGGCTGATCCAGGCGTCCCCGACGTCCAGAGCGACACAAGAAGCAGAGCCGAAACGATGCACCTGTTCACTTCAAACTCGCGGGTCTCACGGCGCAAAGAGTATAAGAGATCCTTATGAACGCTGATATTATAGCCTGCATTGACCTTGGTTAATGCCGTTGATGGCGTCTGGAAGGCACCGCTCTCGATTCGCCGGCTCGACGGAGGGCGCCTTCGTGAAGGCCGCTCCATCCGGTAAACCGGTCCGGCCCGCCTTGCTGGGTGCCAGATACAGATAGGTGGGATCGAACCCGACGAGTTCGCTCAAGGCTCGCCAGTTCTCGATGACGAGTTCATCACCGGCCAAAGAAATCAGGCCGCGGGCCCTCAAGTCTCGCAGGACCTGACCGGCATCGCCCGCCGTAAGTCCGGTGGCATCGGTAAGATCTCCCGTCGTCAGGGGAAACCTGCAGCGACCATCCTGCGCCAAGCCGATGGCGGTGAGCTTCGTGTAGATCTCACAGAGCAGATGGGAGATCCGCCCCGTCGAGGAGCGTCGGCCGATATTGACCATCCATTCGCGGAGGATCGCAGCGTCGAGCAGAGTATCCCGCCAAAGGGCCGCCGCGATGGCAGGAAAATGCTCTGTCAGACCACGGAGAGCGTGATGGGGAATGAAGGCAACCGTGCATTCCGTCAGGGTGCCGAGGCTATGCTCCATCGCCGGTAAATGCAGCTTTTGCAGATCGGGGATATCACCTGGGAGATGCAGGGACAGGATCTGTCGCCGACCGTCCTGCAGGGTTTTGAAACGGCACGCCCACCCGTCGAGGATGACGGAGCATTGCGATGAACCGTGACCCTCGGACGTGATCTCCTGGCGAGCAGCGAGGCGGCGGTATGTCCTGGGTAATCCTTGGATGGCATGGCGCTCATCCTCGGACAAAGTCATGACATTCATGAGCTTGCGGATCAGCGGCATCGGATCACTGGCGGTTTTGACGCTCGACGGAGCGCCGCCTCTGCCACCCGCGGAGAGACAGCGAGCCTGCACGCAAGACCACGCACCGTCGGCGGACTATCTCTACCGACTATCACCCCCGATCCGGCCGAGCGTTAAAATAGATTGGCATCCGCGCAAAATCATCCCTCAACAATGATAAGCACATATTTTAATAAGTGTTGTTGTCATCGAATTTTCGTCGCGCAACCCGTCTCGGCCGCGAGACTCTGCGATGGTCGACAGGGGGCACGGTCATCCATCGCCCCTTTCGCCATACGGGCGCCAAATCAGGGCTTCCTCCGTCACGCGGCATACAACGACATCTCAACGTGACAGCATTCGTCGCCACCGATCTTTCACCAAGCTTCGCCGCCTCGATTGATTCAGGTTGTTGTTCTGCCCCCCGCACCTCCTGAGAATGGCGTTGCTCCTCGTGGGCAGGGCTCGGCGATGGCCTGCGATGCAGCCGTGACCCCCTCTCGAATGTGCGGCGGCGATGGGGAATCGAGCGGCGCGGAGCGTATCGGGGGTAACTTTCAGGACGGATGACGGGATGACGATCGCATCACCGGTGAGCAGGGATACTTGCCTCGATTGCCTCGTGATCGGCGGTGGGCCGGCAGGATTGACGGCGGCCTTGTACCTGGCCCGGTTCGAACGCCGCTTCCTAGTCGTCGATTCCGGTCAGGCGCGAACGTCCTGGATCCCGACGAGTCACAATATTCCGTTCTTCAGCGCAGGAATATCCGGCCCGGAAATCCTGACCCGCCAGCGCGAGCATGCTTTCCGGTTCGGTGCGAAGATCGTCGACGGGACGGTCACGAAGCTGGAAAGACACAACGGCCGTTTCATCGCTACGGTCGAGGGCGGGGGCGCCCAACACCAGATCCGCGCGCACCGCGTGCTGCTCGCCACGGGTGCCGACGACATCGAGCCGAACCTGCCGGACCTGCCCGACGCGATCCGGCGCGGGCTCGTGCGGTATTGCCCGATCTGCGACGGCTACGAAGCGAAGGACAAGCGGATCGCCGTCATCGGCTATGGCGACCGCGGCCTCGGCGAGGCCGTCTTCGTCGCTCGAACCTATTCCCGGGACGTCACCCTCCTGACCCTCGGCCAGGGCATGGCGCTCGACGCGCGCCAGCGCGAGCAGGTGGAACGACATGGGATCACGGTGGTGCACGAGCCGGTGCTCGGCCTCGACATCGGGGACGGCCGGATCACCGTGCTGCGAACGGCGGACGGCGCGGAGCACCGTTTCGAGGTGCTCTATTCGGCCCTGGGTTTGACGATCCGCTCCGAACTCGCCCTCGCCATGGGTGCCCGCCATGACGGGACGGGCGCCCTGATCGTCGACGAGCACAACCGGACCACGGTGCCGGGTCTCTATGCGGCCGGCGGCGTGGTGCGGGGCCTCGATCAGGTGGTCGTCGCCATGGGCCACGGAGCCATTGCGGCCACCGACATCCACAACCGCTGCGAATTACCGACCGAAGAAGAAGCGGATGGCGGCGCAGCGGTCTCCGATTGAGCCTCCCGTCGGAGGTCGCGATCCGGCCCCTCAGGCGGGGCTCGGCGCGGCCAATTCATGGCCCGCCGACGGGCGCGCTCGCCCGTCGCGCCGCGACACCTCCGCATCGATCCGCCGGAACGTGGCCAAAGCCTGCCCGACGATCTGGTCCATGTTGTAGTAACGATAGGTCGCCAGGCGTCCGACGAACCAAACCCTTTGCTCTTCCAGGGCCCGGCGCTCATACCGCTTGTAGAGCGCCTGATGCTCGGCGCAGGGGATCGGATAGTAGGGCTCACCCTCCGCGACCGGATATTCGTAGGTCAGCGCAGTATGAGCGTGCTGCTGCCCCGTGAGATGCTTGTACTCGGTGACGCGCGTGTAATCCTCGGTCTGGGGATAGTTGACCACCCCGACGGGTTGGTGCCAGGGCACGTCTCGCGTGACATGCTCGAAGCGCAGGCTGCGATAGGGCAGCGGGCCGTAGCAGGTGTCGAAGAAGGCGTCGATCGGTCCCGTGAAGATCGTGCGGCAGGCCCGCACGGAACGGCTGAGGCTCCGGTAATCGGTATCGAGAGCCAGGGTGATGTTCGGATGATCGAGCATGGCGGTGAACATCGCCGTGTAGCCATGCTTCGGCATCGCCTGATAGATGTCGTTGAAGTAGCGGTCGTCTCGGTTCGTCCGTGTCGGCACGCGTGCCGTCACGGATTTGTCGAGCTGTGAGGGATCGAGCCCCCATTGCTTGCGCGTATAACCACGGAAGAACTTTTCGTAGAGTTCGCGCCCAACTGTGGAGACAACGACATCCTCCGCCGTCCGGATCTCCTCCACCGGCTCCGCCCGTGCCGCGAGCCACGCTTCGAGCTGTGAGGAATCGAGATCGAGCCCGTAGAGCCGGTTGATCGTGTCGAGGTTGATGGGGATCGGAACGCGCTGGCCATCCACTTCGGCCAGTACACGGTGCTCGTAGGGGCGCCACGCGGTGTAGCCGGAGAGATAGTCGAACACGGATTTCGCGTTGGTGTGGAAGATGTGCGGCCCGTATTGGTGGATCAGCAAGCCATCTTTATTCAGGCAATCATAGGCGTTGCCGCCGATGTGGTTGCGCCGGTCGACGAGGAGGACTCGCTCGTCGCGCTCCCGTGCGATCCTTTCGGCCAGGACACTGCCCGCGAAACCCGCTCCAACGATCAGCCAGTCATACATCGCTTTCAAGCCCTCATGCAGCGGCCCGACGCCGTCGCCCGGGCGGCGGCGTGGAGAGGCGCGCGACAAAGTGGAAAAGGAAGATCAGGCCGTCTCGCGGAGCGGCGGCGAATAGGAAGCAAGTATCGGGATGCCCAGGGCGGCCATGATTTTCGCCTCCATGTCGGCCCAGGTCCGCTCCCAGGAACCGCCCGCGAGGCGAGTATCGACCTGGGTGAGCCAGGGCTCTCGCGGGCGCGCCATCAAGGCTTCGGCTGCGAGGACGGCCTGGATCGGCGTTTCGGCAATCTCGACGAGACCGATCTCGCCGTAGCTGCGCACCACGTCGACGATCGGCGTCGAGACGACCGGCAGTCCGGCGGCCAGGAACTCTGGCGTCTTCGTCGGGCTGATGAAGCGTGTCGAGGCGTTGAGGGCGAAGGGCATCAGGCCGAGATCCCAATGCGCCAAGTAGTCCGGAAGCTCGGCGTAAGACTTCGGCCCGAGCCAGTGGATGTTCGGCCCTCTCGGCAATCCGGCCGGATCGATCTTGACCACCGGACCGAGAATGACGAACTGCCAGTCCGGCCGCAGGTCGGCGAGTTCGTCGAGGAAATCGGCGTCGAAACGTTCATCCACGACGCCGAAGAATCCCAGGCGCGGATGCGGGATCGCAGCCTGATCGGCAGGGTCAGCCGTGACGCTTCCCCGAGCGCGGGCGAAATGCGCCGCATCGACTGAGGATGGGAAGCAATGGATGTTCGGATGTCGGTCGCATTTCGCGGCATGGAGGCTGTGCCCGCCGGTGAAGACGAGGTCGGCCTGTCCCAGCAGAGCCGTCTCCTGAGCGACCAGCGTGTCCGATGCACCCTTGAAGGCCGACAGCTCATCCATGTTGTCGTAGAGCGTCAGATCGCGCGGTAGTTCGGAAGTGAAGGCAATGGCTGCCGGCGTATAGTACCAGAAGATCCGCGTCGTATGGCCGAGGGCGTCCAGTTCTTGTGCGAGGAGGCCTTGCAGGATCCAGACGGCCTCATGTGCATCCGCGGGATCGATGACCGGGACGAGGAGCTGCAGGGACGGCCCAATCCGCTTGCGCTCCAGCCGCGCCATGGCTCCCGCCTCGAAGATGGGCTCCTCGACGAAGACGACGTCGAACCGTTCGGAGGCATGGCTGAGAAGATGCTGTGGACGCTGCCAGACGAAATTCCAGCGTAGATGTGAGAAACAGACCAGCAATGGGCGAGCATCGCTCTGCGACGCACCCCGATACTCGAAGTCGAGGCGCGAATGCCGCAACGTCGGGATCGCATTGATGGCGGAAAGTCCCTGTCCAATAGATGAAGGCGGCGTCGGTCCAGCTTCTTGCTTCACAGATGAATTCCCTCCTCAACTCCGCCAGCCATCGCTCAAGCGAAGCAGCACAGGCAGATCAGGATCAATAAAAAACCAATATTTTCAGCTAAACATGCCGTCTATCGCATAAGTTAATGATATTACCGTGGCCGATGCATATTATTATTCGAATAACATGTGACATCTTTTCAGATATCGGGTCATGATTAGTATGAAACCCGACAAATGCCTAAACCGGCGGTCGCGGATTGGACGATGAATTCATCAGCCGCACCCCCTGAACTGTGGGGTGGTTTCGAATGTACGGTTGCCCGGATTCAAGACCGGTTCCGCGATCAGATCCGCGAGACCGGTCACCGCTGGCGCATGGGGGATATCGATGCCGTCGCGCGGCTCGGAATCCGTACCCTGCGCTATCCTCTTCTGTGGGAGACGGTCGCCCCGCATGATCCGGATGCGCGGGATTGGTCCTGGCACGATGCGCGGCTGGCCCGCCTGCAGCGCCACGGCATCGTCCCGATCGTCGGCCTGCTTCATCACGGTAGCGGCCCGCGCTACACCAGCCTCCTCGATCCGGCCCTGCCTCGCCTGTTGGAGGATTATGCCGGCTCGGTCGCCAGGCGCTTCCCCTGGCTACGCGACGTCACGCCGGTCAACGAACCGCTGACCACGGCGCGATTCAGCGGTCTCTACGGCCATTGGTACCCTCACCTGCGCAGCGAGGCCGCTTTCCTGCGCATGGTTGTCAACCAATGCAAGGCGACCCTCCTCGCCATGCGGGCGATCCGCCGGGTGATCCCGGATGCCCGCCTCGTCCAGACCGAGGATATCGGGCGGACCTTCAGCACGCCCGCCCTCGCCAACCAGGCGGCCTACGAGAACGAGCGACGCTGGCTTAGCCTCGATCTCCTCTGCGGGCGGGTCGATCGTACCCATCCCTGGTTTCGACGCCTCATCGATCATGGCGTTCCGTTGGACGATCTGGCCCTTCTCGGCGAGGGGGAAGGTGCGCCCGACATCATCGGTGTGAACCATTATCTCACGAGTGAGCGCTATCTCGACGGTCGGCTCGGCGCGTACCCGAAGGATCTGCGGGGCGGAAACGGCCGCCAACGCTACGCCGATGCGGAGGCCGTACGCGTCGCCCTCTGCGACGGCGGTACGGGTCCCGCCGCCCGCCTCACCGAGGTCTGGCAGCGCTACCGCACGCCCATGGCGATCACCGAGGCGCATCACGGCTGCAGCCGGGACGAACAACTGCGCTGGCTGGCGGAGCTTTGGAATGCCGCCACGGCTCTCCGTGTGAAAGACATTCCGGTCAAAGCCGTGACCCTATGGTCCCTCATGGGAGCGGTGGACTGGAACAGCCTGCTCGTCGCCCGGGCCGGAACCTACGAGCCCGGCGCCTTCGACATCCGGGCACCGCTGCCCCGCGCGACGGCCTTGGCCAAAGCCGCGGCATCGCTCGCGCGCACGGGACGGTTCGATCATCCGGTCCTCGACATGCCCGGCTGGTGGCGCCGACCGTCGCGCTATTACGACAAGCAGGCCGAAGCCTCTCCGGTTGCCCATACGGAGCGGGCCAGGCCTGTCCTGATCCTCGGTTCCGACGGCGCGCGGGCGCGCGGGCTGGCTCGCATCTGCGAGGAGCGTGGTCTCCGTCACATCGGCGCTCCGGCCGCGTTCGGAGAGGTCTCGGCCCTCGCCGAACTGATCGCCCTGCACGGAGCCTGGGCGGTGATCGACGCCACCGGCCTCGATATCGATGCGGCGGCAAGGCGTTATCCCGGCGGTACGCTTCTCGTCGATGCCGGCCGGGCAGGGCGGGTCGCCTCAGCCTGCACCTCAGCGGACATTCCACTCCTGGTTTTTTCCAGCGACCGGGTTTTCGACGGCAGCCTCGGTCGCCCCGCCTGCGAGGCCGATCCGGTCAGGCCCGAGGGCCTCTATGCGCAAAGCGTCGCCGAGGCCGAAAGGCGCATCCGGTCCCACGCCCCGCGCGCCTTGATCGTGCGGCCCGGCCTCGTCTTCGATGCGCCCGAACCGGCCAGCGGATCGGAGCAGTTTCTCGGAGCCCTCGGGGAGAGCGGCGGAAGACTGCCCCGGCCGACCGAGATCCTGTCCCTGAGCTACCTGCCGGATCTCGCCCATGCGGCGCTGGACCTCCTCATCGATGGCGAGGCCGGGCCCTGGCATCTCGCCAATCGCGGTGCGGTCCTGCGAGACAGCTTTGCCGCGGAAATCTCACGCCTTCTGTCGAGTCCTGCGCCGCCTGCCATCCAGGGTGGAGCGCCGACCACCAACCGAGCCCTGACGAGTTCACGGGGCCTCCTCATGCCGACCCGGATCAGCGCCATGCAGCGCCTTCGCGACGCCCTCGGTGCCACTCCGCCGCTCCCCGCGCGCCAGGCTGCGGAATGACCGGCGCCGTGAGCGCGTTCCGCGAGGAACCGGCATGCGGGAGGGGGTACGCGATCACCCCGACGCCGTTCCTCGGCGGGTTCGAATGTTCGACCCATCGCCGCGCCGATGGACGCCGCCTCGACCTGATCGCCGCCACCGGCCACGACATCTGGGCGGCCTCCGATTATGCGGCCCTGCGCGCTCGCGGGCTGGGCGGCGCCCGCGATGGCCTGCGTTGGCACCGGATCGAGGTCGCCCCTGGCTGCTACGACTGGTCGAGTGCCCTGCCGATGCTAAGGGCGGCCCGTGACAGCGGCCTGCGGGTGATCTGGGACCTCTGCCATTACGGCTGGCCCGACGACATCGACATCTGGTCGGATGCCTTCGTTGCCCGCTTCGCCGCCTTCGCCTCCCACGCCGCACGGGTCGTCGCTGCCGAGACCGACGGGACACCCGCCTTCTGTACCGTCAACGAGATCTCGTACTGGGCCTGGGCAGGAGGCGACGTCGCCCGCATGGCGCCCCTGGCACTGGAACGGGGGCCGGAGCTGAAGCGACAACTCGTGCGAGCCTCCATTGCCGCGACGAGGTCCATCCGGGAGGTCGTGCCGGACGCACGCTTCCTCCATGCCGAACCCCTGATCCATGTGATTTCCGGGCATCCCGAGGGCGAGGCGGCCGCGAACGCCTACCGGAGCGTGCAATACGAAGCTTTGGACATGGTGAGCGGACGCCTCTGTCCGGAACTCGGCGGTGATCCTGGCTGCCTCGATATCGTCGGCGTGAACTTCTATCCGGACAACCAATGGGTCCATGGCGGGGGGACGATCCCCCTCGGGCACCACGCCTACCGGCCCCTGCGCCACATGCTGGCCGACGTGCATGCCCGGTTCGCACGCCCCATTCTGGTGGCCGAGACGGGCGCCGAAGGCAGCGCCCGCCCTGCCTGGCTGCATTACGTCTGCGGCGAGGTCCGGGCCGCCCGCCGAATGGGCGTTCCGGTGGAAGGAATCTGCCTCTATCCGGTCGTCGACTATCCCGGATGGGACAACGAGCGGCCCTGCGCGGTCGGTCTGTTCTCGACGCCCGATCCCGATGGACGACGGTCCTGCGACCCGGACTTTGCCGCGGAACTCGCCCGCCAGCAGGGCCTGTTTGCGGACATATCAGGTACCTCATGACGGACGCTCCCTTCGTCTCCCCGCACCTGTCCGGTCCCGGCCGGTTCATCCTGCATCACATCTCGCGCTGGCGTTGGCATTTCGGCCTGCTCTTCGCCCTCGTGATCGCCTCGGCGGCCTGCGGCGTCGGCCAGCAATACGTGCTCAAGCGGTTCGTCGATGCGATGACGCTGCCATCCGACGCCGCGTCGGCCGTTACCGGGGTGCTGATACTGTTTCTCGGCCTGATCGCCGCCGAGAGCCTGCTCGCCCGGCTGACCGGCTGGCTCGCCTGCCGCACGACGGTCGGGGTCGGGGTCGGCCTGCGCCTCGAACTCTTCGACGAGCTCAGCGCGCAATCGATGCGTTACTTCGCCGAGAACCTCGCCGGTTCCCTCGGTCAGCGCATCACGGCCACGGCCGGCAATTTCGGAGCGCTGATCAACACCCTGATCTGGCGGATCATTCCGCCGCTCGTGGATGTCGGCGGGGCCGTGATCATCTTCTCCACCATCGACCTCGCGCTCACGGCGGCCCTCCTCGTCTTCGTCACCGCCGTGACCCTTGGCCTGATCGTGTTCGGGGAGCGCGGCCGGCCGATTCATCGGGCCTATTCGGGGGAGGCGGCGACCGTGGCCGGCGACCTCGTCGACACGATCACCAACATGTGGACGGTCAAGGCCTTCTCGGCGCGCCGCCGCGAATGGCTGCGCCTGCGGACCGGCTTCGAGGCCGAGGCCGCCGCCCAGCGACGGAGCTGGATGTATCTCGAAATCGCCCGTCTCCTCCACGACCTCGCCCTCTGGGTGATGGCGGCCGGCATCCTGACCTGGGCGATCGTTCTCTGGGGGCGAGGGCAGGCGAGCCCCGGCGACATCGTGATGGTCGCGAGCCTGACCTTGCGCATCCTGCACAGCTCGAAGGACATGGCCCTCTCGCTCGTGGACGTGGCCCAGCAATTCGGCTTCATCGAGGAAACCCTGGCGGTCATCGCCAAGCCCCGGACGGTACGCGACGCGCCGGGCGCTCCCGCCCTGCTCTGCAGCGCCGGCCGGATCGAATTGCGGGATGTCTCCTTCGCCTATGGACCGGGTGCGCGCGCGCTCGACGGTGTCAGCCTGACCATTCCGGCCGGGCAGAAGGTCGGGATCGTCGGCCCTTCCGGCGCGGGCAAGTCGACGCTGATTCAACTCCTGCAGCGCCTGCACGACGTGGAGAGGGGGGCCATCCTCATCGATGGGACGCCCATCGACTCCATCACGCAGGATTCGCTTCGCGATGCCCTCGCGGTGGTGCCCCAGGACATCAGCCTCCTCCATCGCAGCGTGATGGAGAATATCCGCTTCGCCCGCCCGCATGCCGACGACGCGGCCGTCTTCGCCGCCGCCCGGGCCGCGGCCTGCGACGGTTTCGTCCGGCGCCTGCCGCAGGGCTATCACACGATCGTCGGCGAGCGCGGTGCCAAGCTCTCGGGCGGCCAGCGTCAGCGGATCGGCATTGCACGCGCCTTCCTGAAGGATGCTCCGATCATCCTGCTCGACGAAGCGACCTCTGCCCTCGATACCGAATCCGAGATGGCGATCCAGGCCGCCCTGGTGCGGATCATGCGTCACCGGACGGTCGTCAGCGTGGCCCACCGGCTGTCCACCCTCACGGGTTTCGACCGCATCCTCGTCATCGACCAGGGCCGTGTGGTCGAGGATGGCAGCCCCGCCTTCCTGCGCCACGCCGGCGGCGTCTTCGAGCGGATGTGGCGGCTGCAGGCCGAGGGACTGCCCAGCGACCGCCACGACGCTGGCGGTGCCGAGGCGGCGGTGGCGGAACACGCCCATCCCGCCTGATACCCAGTCTCGGTGAGGTCCGGCGGACGGGCCTCGACAAATCAGGCTCGTTCAGGCGCTGTGCGAGCCGGATCGTCGAACGCCGACCGGTTCGGGCTCCCGTCAATCAGATCAGCATCCAGAGCAAAAGGTCGGCCGCGATCGCGGTCACGACACCGAGCGTGAGGCCGAGGCCGAACTGAAGAGCGGCTATGATGGGACGGTCGCCGTTCACGTCCTGTCCAACCTGCTGCGTGGTTGCGGGATCGGGCGCATGGCCGAGCGGCGGTGGACCTAATGATGCTTCGGCGCGGAAGGGGTCTGCGGCATCATGTTGTGGTTCATGTTGTTCATGATCCAGATCGAGCCCCCGAACAGAAGGATGACGATCAGGACGCCGAAGGCCAGGGCCATCACGTTGTTGGTGTTGTCCGGCCCGGTGGTGATGTGCAGGAAGAAGACGAGGTGGACACCCATCTGGGCGATGGCGAAGACGAGGAGCGCCACCGGAATGGCCGGGGCCCAGACGAAGTTGGCACGCAGGATCGCGAAGGACGCGGCGGTCAGCAGCGAGGCCAGGACGAGCCCGATGAGATAGCCGCGCAGGCCCTTGCCGATATCCTCCCCGCCGAACTCGTCCCCGGGCGCGGTATCCGTCTCGTGGCGATTCTCGGCGCTCATGCGATCGACCCCATCAGGTAGACGACGGTGAATACGGCCACCCAGACGATGTCGAGGGCATGCCAGAACAGGGAGAAGCACATGACCCGGCGCAGGATGTCGGGCCGGAAGCCTTTGGTGGCGACCTGAGCCATCATGGTGAGGAGCCACAGGAGGCCGGCGAAGACGTGCAGGCCGTGGCAGCCCACGAGCGTGAAGAAGGCCGAGAGGAAGGCGCTGCGGGTCGGCCCCGCGCCCCGATCGATGAGGTCCGCGAATTCCCGGATTTCAAGGGCGAGGAAGGCCGCGCCGAACAGGAACGTCACCGCCATCGCGGCCTGGAACATCAGGTGCCGCTTGGCCGTGAGCGCCAGGCCGGCGACGCCGCAGACGAAGCTGGAGATCAACAGGAAGGCGGTCTCTATCGCGACGTTGTCGAGGTCGAAGAGCTGCGCCCTGGTAGGGCCGCCCGCGGTGCCCGTCTGCAGCACCGCGTAGGCCGAGAAGAAAGCCGCGAACATCACGATGTCGCTGAGGAGGAAGATCCAGAACCCGTAACCGACGACGATCCGCTTGGGAGAAGGGCCGCCGGTTCCCCGGCCCGTGGCCGTCGCATGGCCTTCGCCCGACCGGGCATGGTGGCCGAGATGGTGAGGGTCCGTCCGGATCCGGGCCTGTGCCGAGAGAGCGAGGCCGTCCGTCATGCGGCTCTCCGCCGTGCGTTCTCAAGAGCCTGCATCCGGGTCGCGCGGTTGGCGCGGTTGATCCGTGCGACGCGGTCGGCCGGGATCTCGTATTCGAGCCGGTCGCGCCAGGCGAAGACCACGAAAGTCGCGAAGGCGCCGGCGATTCCGAATCCGGCCAGCCACCAGATGTGCCAGATCATGGCGAACCCGATCAGCGTCGCGAAGAAGGCGCAGATGAAGCCGGTGGGGCTGTTGAGCGGCATCTCGACCGGCTCGTAATCCGGCTCCTCGCGCAGGCGCGCCTGCTCGCGGGCTCGCTGCTTGATGGTCCAGTAGGCTTCCTCGCCCTCCACCCGAGGCATCACCGCGAAGTTGAACACCGGCGGCGGCGAGGCGAGCGAGGTCCAGCAGAACATCGGCATGCGCAGGTAGCTCATGCCCGGCGCCCGGATCTTCAGGATCGTGGTCACGAGATTGACGCCGGACAGCAACGTGCCGATGCCGGAGATCTGGATCGCCCAGAGGTAGTAATCGACCCCGACGCCGGGTGAGTAGGTCGTCTCGCTCAAGGGCGGCGAGGGCCACCAGCCGGTGCGGGCGAACTCGCCGACGACCAGGGATATGTTGACGAGGAGCGCCCCTGTCGCCGTGAGCCAGAAGCTCACCGAATTCAGCGTCGGAAAGGCGACGTCGCGCACGCCGAGCTGCAAGGGGACGACGAAATTCATCAACCCGACGATGAACGGCATCGCGCCGAAGAAGATCATGATCGTGCCGTGGGCCGAAAAGATCTGATCGTAATGCTCGGGCGGCAGATAGCCGGGGGATTGGTAGGCCAGCGCCTGCTGCGTGCGCATCAGGATCGCGTCCGAGAAGCCGCGGATGAGCATCGCCAGGGCCAGGGCGCAGTACATGACGCCGATGCGCTTGTGGTCGACGCTGGTGATCCATTCCCGCCAGAGATACGGCAGGTGTCCGCCGATCACGATCCAGGCCAGGACGCCCAGGACGAGGAGGGCGACCACGCCGGAGGCGACGAGGGGAAGCGGCTGGCTGAGGGGAATGGCCTCCCAGGTGAGCTTGCCCAGCATGTCTACGATCCCCCCTTGGGCCGGACGTTCGGCGGCGCACCGTCCGCTTTCTCAGTCGGCCCCGGCCCCGGAGGGACGGTCTGATCGACGATCCCCTGAAACAGTTCGGGATCGATGTCGCCGAAGGTCCGGGGCTTGTCCGCGATGCTCTGCTGGGCCAGCGCGCCGTAGGCCGCCTTGTCGAGATTCGAACCTGCGCCCCGGGCCGAGGCGACCCATGCGTCGAAACCGGCGGGCGAGACCGACTTCATGGTGAAGTTCATGTCCGAGAATCCGTCGCCGCTGAAATGGGTCGACAGGCCGAGATGGTCGCCCTCGCGGTCGGCCAGCAGGTTGAGCCGGGTGACCATCCCGCGCATCGTGTAGATCATGCTGCCGAGGCCGGGGACGAAGAACGAGTTCCAGACACTGCTCGAGGTCAGGTGGAACTGGATCGGCGTATCGACGGGGACGACGAGCTGGTTGACCGCGGCGACGCGCTGTTCGGGGTAGATGAACAGCCATTTCCAATCGAGCGACACGACCTGGACCTGGATCGGCTTCTTGTCCGAGCGGATCGGAACGGCCGGATCGAGATCATGGGCGCCAATCCAGGCGATCCCGCCGAGGAAGATGATCGTCAGCAACGGGATCGACCAGACCACGAGTTCGATACGTCCCGAGAAGGCCCAGTCCGGCCGGTAGCGCGCCTTCGGGTTCGATTCCCGGTACCACCACGCGAAGATGACGGTGGCGATCATCGTCGGCACGATGATCGCCAGCATGATGACCGTCGCGATCAGCAGGATGTTGTTCTCTGCGGCGCCGATGGGTCCCTTGCTGTCGAGGATGCTCGGCTGGCAGCCCCCGAGGAGGAGACCTATTCCGATGGCTGGTGAGGCGGCACGGATGCACCGTCGGATCGTCGGCGAAGGGAGCTTCGCCATCATGCGCATGCCGCTGAGTCAGCCAACGATCAGCCTCGTCCTTGCCGGAATTTAACGAAGACTTGCGCAGTTCAATCGGGCATACAACAACATGGGTTGAGGCCAAATGAGTGCTGCTAAGTATTTGAATTAACCCTCATTACTTTCGTCGACGCCGGATCAGGTCCTCATCGGGGCGATGCCGTGAGCGAGACCCGGATGCCGGTCGGTCCCGGCAGGATGTCGCGAGACACCCCCGTCATCCCGGCGCGTGGCCGAGCGGCAGCGGGGCTCGCCGGCCGCAGCCCACGACGGAACGTCGCGCGGCTGCGGTGGTCTCTCGCGGGTCTTATCCGTCGAATGTCGCGATGCTCGGGGGGGCTTTGCTGGGAAGCGGGGCGGGGCCGCCCTCAACCGGTGGCGTATTCGAGTTGAGGCGCCAGCACGCGGTCGTCATCGGCATGCAGGGTGACCGGGATGGTCTTGGCCGCCGGAGTCTTGCTGCCGATGGCATAGTGCCAGATCGGCATCAGCACGTTGCATTCCGGATAGTAGCCACCGATGCAGCCGATGGGGATGTCGTAGGCGACCACGAGCATGTCGGAGAGCCGGCGATCGATCCCGTCATCGGCGACGGTCTTCAACGTCACCGCCTGTCCGATCTTCAGCCCGAGCCTGTCGATGTCCGAGCGGTTCATCAGCACCACTTTACGGGTATTCTTGATGCCCCTGAAACGATCGTCGTAGCCGTAGACCGTGGTGTTGAACTGATCGTTCGAGCGTAGCGTCATCAGGCGCAGGACGCCGTGACCGACGTCGGGCATGTCGGCGTCCTCGTCCAGGCCGGTCGGCGTCACGAGGTTCGCCCGGCCCGTATCCGTATGCCATTCGCGCTTGTTCGCAGGCAGGTGACGCTGGAAGCCGCCCGGCTCCCACATGCGCCGCTCGTAATCCCAGAAAGAGTCCGGCAGCGTCTCCGCGATTTCCTTGCGGATCTCGGCGTAATCCTCCTGATAGGCGTCCCAGCGCACGCGCGGATTAGGCTCCAGCACCCGCCGGGCCAACTCGCAGATGAGACGGACCTCGCTGATGAGGTGGGGCGAGGCCGGGCGGCGCAGGCCCCGGTTGCCGTGAATGCAGGCGGAGGTGTCCTCCATCGAGAGGACCTGCTGCCCCGCTTTCGTCTCGTCGATCTCGAGGCGGCCGATCACCGGCAGGATGTAGCTGACCGCGCCCGGTAGCAGGGCCGATCGGTTGAGTTTGGTGATCACGTTGACGGTGAGCCGCAGGCGGCGCCAGGCCGGCTCCATCTGGCCGTGGTCGGGAATGGCCCGCACGAAGTTCCCGCCCAGCATGAAGAAGGCCTGTACCTCGTCCTTCAGGATCGCTTCGCAGGCCTCCACGGTGTTGTAGCCGGCCTCTCGCGGTGGCTCGAAGCCGAACTGCTCGCCCAGCCGGTCCAGGGGAAAGAGTTCGGGCTTTTCGGTGATCCCCACCGTGCGCTGGCCCTGCACGTTGGAATGTCCGCGAATTGGGCAGATTCCGGCACCCACGCGGCCGAGATTACCGCGCATCAACAGGAGGTTGACCAGCATCCGCACGGTCTCGACCCCGGCCCGGTGCTGGGTCAGCCCCATGCCGTAGACGCCGATCACGGCGTGCGATTGGCAATAGACGCGCGCCGTTGCTTCCATATCCGCGCGGTGGAGGCCCGAACGGCGCTCCAACTCGTCCCAGTTCTGGAGGCGAAGCCAGGCGGCGAAAGTCTCGAAGCCGTGGGTGTGCTCGGCGATGAAGGCCTCGTCCAGCACGGCCGGGCCGCCCGCTTCCCGTGACGCCTCGTGCGTGTCCAGCACCGCCTTGCAGATGCCCGCCAACGCGGCGAGATCGCCGCCAGCCTTGACCTGGTGATACTGCGAGCTGATCCGGGTGTCCTTGCCGGTCAGCATCTCGGTCGGCGATTGCGGGTTCAGGAACCGTTCCAGCCCGCGCTCCCGCAGCGGATTGTAGGTGATGATCGGAACGCCGCGCTCGCTCGCCTCCTGCAGCGGGTGCAGCATGCGGGGAGCGTTGCTGCCCGGGTTCTGACCGAAGAACAGGATGCAGTCGGACTTGCCGATATCTTCCAGGGTCACCGTCCCGACGGCCTGTCCGATGCTGGCGGGCAGCGCCACCGAGGTGGTCTCGTGGCACATGTTGGACGAGTCGGGCAGGTTGTTGTTGCCATAAAGCCGGGCAAAGAGCTGGTACAGGTAGCTCGCTTCGTTCGACAGGCGGCCCGAACTATAGAACACCGTGCCCTTGTGACGGTCCTCGACTGCACCCAGCTCCCGGGCGATCTCCTCCAGGGCATGCCCCCAGGAGACGGGCACGTACTTGTCGCTGGCGGCGTCGTAGCGGAGCGGGTGTGTCAGGCGGCCCGGCTGTTCGAGGTGGAAATCGTCCCAGCCCCGAAGTTCGGTGACGGTGTGCTCGGCAAAGAACTTCGGCGTGCAGCGATGTGCGGTCAGCTCCCAGGCGACCGCCTTGACGCCGTTCTCGCAGAACTCGAACGGCAGGGGGCTCGCGGGCTTCACCCAGGCGCAGCTGTTGCACTGGTAGCCGTAGACCTTGTTGTGGCGGGTCAGCGCGATCGGCACGCTCGCCAGCACCCCTTCGCGCCGCAGGATGTTGCCGACGGAGCGGGCCGACCCCCATCCCCCTGATGGAAGGCGGTACGGCTTGTAGGTGGGCTTATCCAATGAACGATCTCCGTGCCAATACAGCTGCGGGAACATCGGCCGTCTCGTCAGGTTCTACGTCCGGCCCATGCATCCATGTATAGTTGCAAAATCAGGTGCGGCATTATCGGAGGTTACGATGATGATTGATCGAGATTACCTTCTAAAGAAGCCGGCTGGACCGTCGAGGCCGAAGTTTTTCTTGGATACGACCATCGTGCCGCTTGTCGCAAATCTCGCCGGTGGCTTCGAAGTCGCCTTGGATCGCTCGGCCAGGCGCATGGGAGTCAGACCCTCACGGATCCTGGCAGGGGCAATGAGCCTCGCCGCATTGGGCACTCTTTGTCTGATGCGCCGGCGCGGCGCGACCCGTCATCCTATCGCGACAGCAATGAAACCTGCAGCCTGCGATGTATAAGCTTGGACTTATCGGGTTTGGAGGGGCCGTGGGGCCGGAACACCGAGCAAGCTTCCGTGCCAACGGGCCGGTCCGGTCTCCCGCAACGTCCAGGCTCCGTCGGATACTGGGACTAGACTCAGACTGAGGTCCAAGCCGTGGCCGCCTGACCCAGAGTAGCGAGCGAGGCGCAGGTCGGCCGCGACTTTGCCTCCTGATGACATGCGATCAGGACCGGAATTCGTTCCGGTCGCGATCGTGTTTGGGCCGGGCTGCAAACGCGCTCGGGCTGAGCTCACCGAGGCTCCTGCGACAGCGGCACCTATCATGTGCGACCTGCCCCGGTCTTCCCGAAAGCCGGTTCCCACCGTTCGGGTCGATGCTGTAGACGGGCAGGCATGACATCCGCCCCTCTCGTCCGCTTCGCGCCCTCGCCCACGGGGTATCTCCATATCGGCAACGCCCGTCCGGCGCTGTTGAACGCCTTGTTCGCGCGGGCGCATGGCGGGCGCTTCCTGCTGCGCCTCGACGACACCGACCGGGAGCGCTCGACGGAGGAATTCGCCAAAGCCATCGAGGAAGACCTCGCCTGGCTCGGCATCGTGCCCGATCTCTTCGCCCGCCAGTCGGACCGCTCCGCCATCCACGACGCGGCGGCCGAGCGGCTGAAGGCGGCGGGCCGGCTCTATCCCTGCTACGAGACGCAGGAGGAACTCGAGCGTCGCCGGCGGCGCCAGCTCGGCCGTGGCCAGCCGCCGATCTACGACCGCGCCGCGCTCAGCCTGACCGATGACGAGCGTGCGGCCTTGGAGGAAGAGGGGCGCACGCCGCATTG
Organism: Methylobacterium sp. WCS2018Hpa-22; assembly: GCF_031843785.1. Classification (NCBI taxonomy): domain Bacteria; kingdom Pseudomonadati; phylum Pseudomonadota; class Alphaproteobacteria; order Hyphomicrobiales; family Methylobacteriaceae; genus Methylobacterium; species Methylobacterium sp. WCS2018Hpa-22. The sequence continues at coordinate 1,267 of NZ_JAVTJA010000024.1, read as the reverse complement.
GCGCTTCAAGCTCGACGCCCGCACCGTCGCCTGGGACGATCTCGTGCGCGGGCCGGCGCATGTGGATTGCGCCTCCCTCTCGGACCCGGTGCTGATCCGCGCCGATGGCAGCTACCTCTACACGCTGCCCTCCGTGGTGGACGATGCCGAGATGGGGATCACCCATGTCATCCGCGGCGAGGACCACGTCACCAATACCGGCGTGCAGGTGCAGATCTTCGAGGCCCTGGACCAGCCGGTGCCGATCTTCGGCCACCACAACCTGCTCACAACCGCCGACGGCGAAGGTCTGTCGAAGCGCCTCGGCCACCTCTCTCTCCGGGGCCTGCGCGAGGCGGGCTATGAACCCGGCGCGGTGCGCTCCCTCGCCGTGCTCACCGGCTCGGCCGAGGCGGTGCGCGCGGTGCCTAACCTCGACGAACTCGCCGCCCTGGTCGATCTCTCCCACATCTCGCGGGCGCCGGCGAAATTCGATCCGCAGGAACTCGACGGGCTCAATGCCCGCCTGATCCATGCCATGCCGTATGAGGAGGCACGCGAACGCCTCCTCGGAATGGGCATCCCGGAGGAACGGGCGCAGGCGTTCTGGGCGGTGATCCAGCCCAACCTCACCAAGGTCGGGGACGCCGCCGAATGGTGGCGGATCGTGGCCGGGGAGGTGACGCCGGTCATCGCGGATGCGGGCTTCGCCGCCGCCGCCCTGGACGTGCTGCCGTCCGAGCCCTGGGACGGCCAGACCTGGAAAGCCTGGACCAATGCGGTGAAGGAGCGGACCGGCGCCAAGGGTAAGGCCCTGTTCATGCCCCTCCGCCTCGCGGTGACAGGGCTGGAGCACGGCCCGGACCTCTCGGGCCTGCTGCCCCTCATCGGCCGGGACATCGTGGCGGCGCGGCTCGGCGGTCGCGACTGACAGAATCGGCCCGAAAAGCGGATCCCGCTTCTCAGACCAAGCGGCGCTGATCCCGACCGATGGTCGTCCTCAGCGCGTTCGGCGGACGCCCGCCGCCGCGCAGTCGCGCGGGCGGCCGACGATGAGTTCTCCTCATCGTCGGCCGGTCTCAGACCGATGCCGGTCGGCCTCATACCCCCTCCGGTCGGTCGCTTCGGTCAGGTTGGCCGGAGCCGGCTCCCTCTCCCGTGTGGGAGAGGGGACCCGTGCTCGCCGGACACCGAATGTAGCGGCCGGAGACGGCCTCAGGCCGCTCTTACGCCGGCGAGGAAGCGGCGGACCTCGGCGTTCAGGTGCTCGGATTGGCGAGAGAGCTCG
>NZ_JAVTJA010000023.1:0-63000 GCF_031843785.1 Methylobacterium sp. WCS2018Hpa-22 | reverse complement strand
GACCCACCCCTCACTCTCGTCAATGCCAAAATGACAGGACACTGAAACTTTCGCGGCAATCCCATGAAATAGGGACCATAACTCTTTGTCGGCAAAGCGTAATTTCGGCGCCTTGCGACCTCGGCCCAGCCGCTTTCCTTCATAAAAGCTCTTCTGCCTCGGTCGGCTGGCGGGTTGCCGGGAGGTTTCTGCTCCATACTCCGGCGCCCTCCCCTCTCGTGATCCCGTAAGAGCACGGGAGCTCTCCCCGCCACGCCTCAATGTCGACATGCTCGACTTCGACATGTCGACCGTTGGCGGATATCGTCCGCCGCAGATCGTTTCCCGCCGCCCCCTGTCGAACGAGGGTCGGCCGACCTCCTGATAAGAAGAGATACGCTTGCGAGGGAATCATGCGGGGCGCGGGCGGCTCAAGATCGGAGCTCCGACGAGCAGCGCCGATCCGCGCCAACCGCATCCGGGGCGGGCCACCGACGCTCCCCTCGATCTGTTCGTCACGGATGCCACTCGGATCGACCGGCGGGACGTCAACCTGCGTTGGCTCTGCGCAAGCGCGCTGACCGGATTGACCGGGGCCGGACTGATCGGAGCGGCGATCTACGTGTCGCTGCAGGGCGACGTTTCCTTCGCCGCGGTACCTGAACATGCCGAGATCGTCGTTCGGCCGGCCCCCAGCGACGATACCGCCGACCTCGCGCGGAAAGGCGACCGCCTCGTCCGTAACCTGATGATCGCCTCCGCCAAGCAGACGTTTCGCTCCCCGGTGACGGTCCGTCTCGGAGAGCGCGAGATCATCAAGGTCCGCCCCTTCGTCCGGATCTCGACGGCGCTGTCCATGTCCACGGGTGTCTTCTCGGCCGAAGTGCCGCGCTTCGACCCGATGAAGTTCGTTTCCAGTGAACCGCTGGAACGGGCATCCGAGCCGAGCGCGGCGGATGCCCCCGGTGCGGAAGTGACCGTGATCAAGCGGGATCTCACGACGATGCCGATCGAGGCGTCCACGCCCGCCCTCGGGGACGACGCCGTCACCGCGCAGGTCGAGGAAGAGAAGCGGCTCGCGGCGGAGGCGGGGCGACGCACGGCGCTTCCCATCGCTCCGCAATTGATGCTGTCGCGGGCCCTTCAGCAGGGCATCGCCTCGCCGGATTTCGGCGGGATGTCGCCGGCATCGGGCGATGCGAGTCCGTTCAAATCCATCGAAGTCCTGGTGGTGCCGGAGAACGTCACCAATCTCGCCAAGACCAGCCTGCGCCAGGGCGAGACGCCGCTGGTGGAAGATCGCGACCTCGCGATCAAGCGCGGCGACACGCTCGAAGCCTTGCTGAAGGCGACGGGTCAGGCGAATGACGAGCAGATCAAGGGCATCGTGGCGGCGCTCGGCGGACGGGCGCGTGTCGGCGAGCTGGCCGAGGGGCAACAGTTCCGCGTCCAGATCGCACCGGGCCCGAAGCCCGGCGATCCGCGACAGGTGACCCGCGTCACCCTCTATGGCGAGAACGGGGTCGAGGCGACGGCGGCCATCAACGATCGCGGCGCTTTCGTTTCCGTGGCGCAGGCGGTGGAGGACAAGTCGGCCCGCAAGGCTCCGGTCGCCTCCGAATCCGGGGATGACGACGAGGATGAGAATGGCGGTTCGGGCCCTCGCCTCTACCAGAGCCTCTACGAGACGGCGGCACGGCACGACCTGCCGCGTGCGACGGTCGAAGATCTCGTGCGGATTTTCAGCTACGACATCGACTTCCAGCGTCGGATCTCCAACGGGGACAGTCTCGACGTCTTCTATACCTATGACGAGGAAGGCGGTCAGGCCGCATTGGACCGGCCGGAACTGCTCTATGCTTCGCTCAACCTCGGCGGAGAGGTCCGCAAGGTCTATCGTTTCCAATCGCCCGATGACGGCTCCATCGATTATCTCGACGAGCAGGGGCGCTCGCTGAAGAAGTTCCTCATCCGCAAACCCATTGCCGACGGCATCATGCGGTCGGGCTTCGGCTACCGTCGCCATCCGATCCTCGGCTATGCCAAGCTGCATACCGGCGTCGACTGGGCCAATCCGATCGGCACGCCCATCGTCGCCGCCGGAAACGGCACCGTCATCAAGGCGGAATGGGATTCCGGCTACGGACGACGGGTCGAGCTCCAGCACATCAACGGCTACGTCACCACCTACAACCACATGTCCCGCTTCGCCCGGGGCGTGACGTCGGGCGCCAAAGTGCGTCAAGGTCAGGTGATCGGCTATGTCGGCTCCACCGGCCTCTCGACCGGTGCGCATCTGCATTACGAGGTCATCATCAACGGCCATTTCGTGGACCCGATGAAGATCCGCGTACCGCGCGGACGCGAACTCGATGGGCGGATGCTCACCGAGTTCACGCGCCAGCGCGAGCAGATCGACGGGACGATGCAGAAATCCCGCACCGGCGCCGCCATGGCCCAGAGCACGACCACGCGCTGATACCAGAGCTCGCTGAGCCTGGCTCATCGAGGTCTGCCCGCGCGACGGCGCAGCGGCTTTCATCCGCCGGACCTCACTGAACCCGACCTAAGGGTCGGGTTCAGTGAGACTTGGTATGAGGCGCCCTCGCCTCACGCGAAACCGAGTCGTCGGCGTATCTCCGCCGGCGTGACGCCCTGCCCTCTCAGATCGCCGAGGGATTCCGAGCCGCGCGATTTGGCGAGCTTCATCCCGTCCGGCCCGAGGACGAGGGCGTGGTGGTGATAGGCCGGGCCGTCATAGCCGAGCAGAGCCTGCAGCAGGACATGCAGATCGGTGGAGGCGAACAGGTCCGCGCCGCGCACCACGTGGCTGATCCCCTGGACGGCGTCATCGATCACCACCGAAAGGTGATAGCTCGTCGGGACGTCACGGCGTGCGATCAGCACATCGCCCCAGCGGACGGGATCGGCGACATGGCTCGTTTCCGCATGATCGGCATCGAGACAGCGAAAGCGATGCGGGCCGGGACTCCGCGTGAGAGCATGCGCCATGTCGAGCCGCCAGCCATGCGGCAGGCCGGCGGCGAGGCGGGCCGCCCGTTCCTCGTCAGACAGGACGCGGCAGGTGCCGGGATACAGAGGCGCCCCGTCCGGATCGCGGGACGGTACAGGTCCGGCGGCTTCGATCACGGCGGCACGGGAGCAGAAGCAGGGATAGGCGAGGCCGCGCGAGCGGAGGCTCTCCAGGGCATGCCGATAGGCCGGGAGATGCTCCGACTGCCGCCGGACGGCACCGCTGAACCCGATCCCGAGCCAGGCGAGATCCTCCTCGATGGCGGCGATCAGTTCCGGGCGCGAGCGCACCGGATCGATGTCTTCGATCCGCAGGCAGAGGTCACCGCCGAGCCGCGCGGCGAATGTCTCGTTCACCAGGGCCGAGTAAGCGTGTCCGAGATGAAGCCGCCCGTTGGGACTCGGCGCGAACCGAAGGCGGGCTGGCACGGACGCTTCGCTCATCCCCCGGAATGGCGCAGGCACTGCTTTGCTTGCGGAACGCAGGCGATGCCGGGAAGGGAGCAGGCCGTCTCCTCGCCGTAACGCTGGCAGATTGTGCAGCCGTCGCTCCATTCGGCGCAGGATGCGTCGATGGCCGCCGCACCATGCCCGGAACGCCCATGCGAAGCAGGCGCGAACGTGCCGATCAGGATTGTGACCACCACCGTTGCCGCCACGGCCCAGGCCACGAGACCATCCCGGTTCGACGGTGCCGAAGCATCGGGAGGGGGCGAGCTTGGTGCGTGCATGGCCCCGTGTTCGCTTGCTCGCCGCGCGCTGTCAACGCGAATTGCCGCTCAGGCAGCCGCGGCGGAACGGCGTTCGAGGAGAGCGGGCAAGGCCTTGAGGTCGAGGGGTTTTGCCAGGAATTCGTCGAACCCCGCCTCGCGCGCCGCCCGCTCGTCCTCGCGGCCGGTATTGGCCGTGAGGGCCACCAATCGAAGCGGAGCGCGACCATGCTCGGCCTCGCTGGCGCGCAGGCGCCGCGCCGTTTCCAGACCGTCGATCCCCGGCATGCGGATGTCGATGAGAGCGAGATCGAACCGGGATGCGGGATGATCGAGCCGGGCCAACGCCTCGGACCCGTCCCGCGCCAGAACGACCGTGGCACCGAGACGCTCCAACGCCCTCGTGGCCAGGAGTGCGTTGATCGGATTGTCCTCGGCGAGGAGCACGTGGATATGCGGGGCCGCGCGCGGGTTTTCCGTCGGCTCCGCCTCAGCGCTGGGACCCGAAATGGACGAGCCCGGATGCTCGATGGACGAGGTCGGCACGAGGAGCCTGTCGAACAGGGAACGCGCCCGCACCGGCTTGATCAGATAGCTGTCGAAGCCGGCCGCCCCCGGCGCACCGAACTCGCGCCGATCGAAGGGGGAGAGCAGAATGAGGCTGCAGCGTACGCCCCGTCGCTTCGCCTCCGCCGCGAGCCTGCGCACGTTCTCGTCACCCAGCGCACGGTCGGCGATCACCGCGTCGAAGGGCACGCCGGACAGGGTATCGAGGCCGGCCTCGACATTCGCCACCACCACCGCCGACGCCCCCGACCGGGACAGCCGCCTTGCGAGGAACGGAGCCTGATAGGGCGAATCGGCGACGATCAGGATCTTGCGGCCCTGCAGCGACACCGGGGATGGTTCACCATCCGCCACGGCGCCGACGGGAAGGGGCAGGTGCACGGTGAAGGTGCTGCCACGGCCGATGACGGAATGCGCATCGATGCCCCCACCCATCCGCGTGACGAGGCGGCGGGTGATGGCGAGGCCGAGGCCGGTTCCTTCATGGCGGGTGCTGGCGCTGTTGTCGCCCTGCTCGAATTCCTCGAACAGAGCGGGGATGCGAGCCTCGGGAATGCCCGATCCCGTATCCGAGACCGCCAGGACGATGTCGGGGGCGGCCCACCGTATCGTGACGCCGACCCCGCCCTGATTGGTGAACTTGATCGCGTTGCCGGCGAGATTGACCACGATCTGCCGGATGCGGTCCGCGTCCCCGATGAATTCGACAGGGACGTCGTCCGCCACGTCGATGGCGATCTCGATACCCTTGTCCTGCGCGCGTGGGGCGAGGAGTTCCACCACGCCCTCCACCACGGCGCGGAGATCGAACGGCTCCGCCGACAGGTCGAGGCGTCCTGCCTCGATCCGCGAAAAATCCAGGATGCCGTCGATGAGCGTCAGCAGGGCCCGGCCCGACGTCCGCACCGCCTCCACATAGGTCCGCTGCTCGGCATCGAGGCCGGTATCGAGGACAAGATCGGCCATGCCGAGGATCCCGTTGAGCGGCGTTCGGATTTCGTGGCTCACGGTGGCGAGGAAGCGCGACTTGGCGACATTGGCCGCCTCGGCGCGATGGAGCGCTTCATCGAGGGAGCGGGCGGATTCGATCCGCTCGGTGATGTCGGAGCCCGCCCGGAGCCATTGCGTGCGACCGCCGACGCCGGTGACACGCGTTTCGATGAAGGAGAACCAGCGTGGAATGCCGTCGACGGGGCGGACCTGCATCTCCACGCGGGTGACGCCGTCGGGATGCTGCTGGCGGACTCCCTGCTCCAGGATCTCGAGTTCGGCCGTCGAGCCGAGCAACGTCAGGGGCTCCACACCGAAGAGACGCCCGAATCCGTCATTGGCGAATGTGATGCGGCCCTGCGCGTCCCGCTGGACGATGACGTCGGTGGTCGCCTCAACGAGGGCGCGGTAGCGCTCCTCGCTTTCCGAGATCCGCCAGATGCTATCCTGAAGCCGCTCGATCTCGGTCGTGTCCGCGGCCGGTTGCCGCCGCGCGCGGGCAGCCGCGTAAATCGCAGCGATGGCCACCAACGGGATCAGGACGAGAACGACCTCCGGCGCGATCATCGACCTCTCCGTCCGGAAGCGTGGGCGGATCGCCGCCGGCCCGGACATGGTGCAGCGGGGCATCGTTGCCCACCGTCCCGCGCTCGCTCCATTCCGGTCCCTCGCATACCCCCTTGATCGCATGTGAGATTGAAGGACGGCTTTCGAAAGGAGCTTAAAGCTTTCTTGCCGCGAAACGGAGCATCGCCCGATCCGCATCGGCGACGTCGTGGACGCATCGGATGCCGGCCGGCTCGACGCGTCGCGCTTCACGGGCAGGCCGCGATGGTGTAGGCGCGACGGCTTGTTCCTGGGCCGCCCCTCCCCTGAGGGTAGCCCGCGAGACGCAGGCACCATGACCCTTTCGCTGTCAGAGACTTCTTCGCAGCCGGACGCCTCCGGCTCCATGCCGACCCGCATCGAGGCCACCTTCGCCCGCTGCCGCGCGGAGAAGCGCGCCGCCTTGGTGACCTACGTGATGGCGGGCGATCCCGATGCCGAGACCTCCTTGAAGGTGCTTCAGGCGCTGCCGGAGGCCGGCGCCGACATCGTCGAGTTCGGGCTCCCCTTCACCGACCCGATGGCCGATGGTCCGGCCATCCAGGCGGCGGCCTTGCGCGCCCTGAAGGGTGGACAGGACCTGGTCAAGACCCTCGGCCTCGTCCGTCGTTTCCGCGAAGGCAACACCGCCACGCCGGTCATCCTGATGGGATACTACAACCCGATCCACGCCTACGGCGTCGACCGCTTTCTCGACGATGCGGTCGCTGCGGGCCTCGACGGGCTGATCGTCGTCGACCTTCCTCCCGAAGAGGATGACGAGCTCTGTCTGCCGGCTCTGGCGAAGGGCCTTGCCTTCATTCGGCTGGCGACGCCCACCACGGATGAGCGCCGCCTTCCCGCCGTCCTCGCGAACACGGCCGGCTTCGTCTATTATGTGTCGATCAACGGAATCACCGGCACGGCGACACCGGATTTCGGCCGGGTGGCCGAGGCGGTGGGCCGTATCCGCAATCATACGGAGTTGCCCGTCGTGGTCGGCTTCGGTGTTCGGACGGGCGCGCAAGCGGCCGAGATCGCCAAGGGCGCGGACGGGGTGGTCGTCGGGTCGGCTCTGGTCGACGTGGTCCACCGGGCCGTCGTGGATGGCCGGGACGCCGCCGGAGCGGTGAGCGCCCTCGTGCGCGAACTGGCCGAGGGCGTGCGCGGGCGTTCCGCCTGAGCGCTGCCCCGGACCGATAATTCCGCGAGCCGGTCTCCGGCTCATCCGAGACCCCTTCCCTCAAGAATGGTCAGTCGACGATGGTTGAACCCATGAACTGGATCTCGGAGGTCGTGCGCCCCAAGATCAAGACCCTGTTCAAGCGCGAGACCCCTGAGAACCTGTGGGTCAAATGCCCCGATAGCGGGCAGATGGTGTTCCATAAGGAAGTCGAGGGGAACCATTGGGTCATCCCGGGCTCCGAGCACCATCTGAAGATGAGCGCGCAAGCGCGCCTCAAGATGATGTTCGACGAGGGCACCTGGATCGACGTGCCGCTGCCGGAAGTGGCGACGGACCCGCTGAAGTTCCGCGACGAGAAGCGCTACGCCGACCGCCTGAAGGATGCCCGCGCGAAGACCGGGATGCCGGACGCCTTCAAGATCGGCTTCGGCCGGGTCTCAGGCCTGCCGATGACATTGGCCGTGCAGGACTTCGCCTTCATGGCCGGCTCCCTCGGCATGGCGGCGGGCGAAGCCTTCGTGCGGGGCGCCGAGACGGCCCTCGACAAGCGCACGCCCTACATTCTGTTTTCGGCCTCCGGCGGTGCGCGCATGCAGGAAGGCATCCTTTCGCTGATGCAGATGCCCCGCACCACGGTGGCGGTCCGTCGGCTGAAAGCGGCGAAGCTTCCCTACATCGTCGTACTCACCAACCCGACCACGGGGGGCGTCACCGCCTCCTATGCCATGCTCGGCGATGTCCATCTCGCCGAACCCGGCGCCCTGATCTGCTTTGCCGGGCCTCGCGTCATCGAACAGACGATCCGAGAGAAACTGCCCGACGGTTTCCAGCGTGCCGAGTATTTGCAGGAACACGGAATGGTCGATCAGGTCGTGCATCGGCATGCCCTGAAGGATACGATCTCACGGCTCTGCGGTTTGCTGATGAACCAGCCCGCGGCGACACCGGCGCGCGCGGGCGCCGTTGCCGAACCGGCTTGAGCCCACGCGCGATACGGCGAGCCGATCCATGGATTCTTCCGACGCGCTGATGGCGCGCTTCCTGGCCCTTCATCCGCGTACGATCGATCTGTCCCTCGGGCGGATCGAGCGCCTGCTCGAACGGCTCGGACACCCTGAGCGCAAGCTGCCTCCGGTCATTCATGTGGCCGGCACCAACGGCAAGGGATCGACCATCGCTTTCATGCGGGCGATCCTCGAAGCCGGCGGTCTCGCCGCGCATGTCTATACCTCACCGCATCTCGTGCGATTCCACGAGCGTATCCGCATCGGCGCGGTGGGCGGCGGCAGCTACGTGCCCGAGGACCAGCTGGCCGACGCCCTGGCGCGCTGCGAGGCCGCGAATGCCGGTGAACCGATCACCGTGTTCGAGATCACCACGGCCGCGGCCCTCCTCCTGTTCTCGGAAGCTCCGGCGGACGTGCTCCTGCTCGAAGTGGGCCTCGGTGGGCGTGTCGACGCCACCAACGTGATCGATCGTCCGGCGGCGGCCGTCGTCACGCCGATCGGTCGCGACCATGCGGAATATCTCGGCGATACCGTCGAGGCGGTGGCGACGGAGAAGGCGGGCATTTTCAAACGCGGCTGCCCGGCGATCATTGCCGCCCAGGATTACAAGGAAGCGGATTCGGTCCTCTGCCGCTTCGCCGAAGAGATCGGCGCCACGCCGATCCGGGTCGGCAACCAGGATTTCTCCGTCCATGCCGAGCGCGGTCGGATCGTCTACCAGGACGAGCTCGACCTGTTCGACCTGCCGCAGCCCCGACTCAACGGACGTCACCAATTCACCAACGCCGCCACGGCGATCGCCGCCCTGCGCGCCGCGGGATTCGGCGATATCGGCGTCGAGGCCATCGAGACCGGACTGAACAAAGTCGAGTGGCCGGGTCGCCTGCAGCGCCTCAACCGCGGCCGCCTCGCCGACATGGCACCGGCCGGCGCGGAACTCTGGCTCGACGGCGGCCACAATATCGACGGCGGCCGCATCCTCGCGACCGCGATGGCGGATCTCGGCGAGCGTAGCGACGTGCCGCTGGTCCTGGTGGCGGGCCTGCTCGGCACGAAGGACGCGGAGGGATTCCTGCGTAACTTCGTCGGGCTGGCACGCGGTCTGATCGCGGTCCCGATCGGAGGTCAGATGGCGGCGCGCCCCGCCGAGGAGGTGGCGCAGATCGCCGCCGATGTCGGCCTCACCGCCTATGTGGCCTCCAGCGTCGAGGCCGCCCTGGAAAGCCTCGCCGACTTCGCCTTCGAGCAGCCGCCGCGCATCCTGATCTGCGGCTCGCTTTATCTCGCGGGCAACGTCCTGACCGCCAACGGTACGCCCCCGACCTGATCGCGCCGGCGGATTCGTCGCCGGCTCGGGCGTTCGTCGCGATTGCGAAGTCTGGCGAACCCTCCGGCGGGATCGTCGCCAGCTTCCGACAGGGTTAAAACATCGTTTTTCTTGGACAACCGCCGCGATCGAGAGTCTCGGGCGCCGATGCGGCGTGACGGAGACAACGTCTGTCCTTATTGTCCGGCGCCGAAGCCCCGAAACGATCCCCGCTTTTCACCGAAGCAGCCACACTTGTGGCATCGGGCATTGGGTGTGGCTCCTGCGCTACATCTCAGCTGCCCAAAATCGACTAGTTTGATTGTGGATCGGGCAACTCGCTGGGGATCAACGATGAAAAAGCTTCTTACCTCTTTCGCGGCCTTCACGGCCCTCACGGCTGCGGCCACCGCCGCTGACCTTCCGCGTCGCGCTGCGCCGCCGGTCTTCGTGCCGGTGCCGGTGTTCACCTGGACCGGCTTCTACTTCGGTATCAACGCCGGTTACGGCTTCGACGCCGGTAGCGACAGCAACCGCTACAACCTCCCGGCCGGCTCCGTGCTGAACTCGGGCACCACCAATGGTGTTCTGTCGGTCGGCAACGGCAACAACAGCGAAGGTTTCGTTGGCGGTGGTCAGGTCGGCTACAACTACCAGTTCACCCCGGGCTCGGGCCTGGTCGTCGGTCTCGAAGCTGACGCTCAGTACACCGATTTCAGCAACCGTTCGCGTCTGTTCCCCGGTACGGCTGTAAGCTTCACCGGCACCCCGGGTGTTGCTGGTGGCTCCGCTGTCCGGACCCCCGGTAGCGAGATGAACTTCTTCGGTACCGTTCGCGGCCGCGTCGGTTACGCCTTCGACCGCGTCCTGTTCTACGGCACCGGCGGCTTCGCCTACGGCGACGGCGGCGCTGGTGGCGACGACTTCCGCACCGGCTACACCGCTGGTGGTGGTATCGAGTACGCTCTCCCCACCGACTCGTTCCTGAACTTCTTCCGCTCTTCGGCCGTGACGCTGAAGGTCGAAGGCCTCTACGTGAACCTCGAGCAGGATGGCCGCGGCGCCCGCTCCGTCTACAACCCTGCCACGGACGTGCTCACGCTCAGCCCCTCGGCTCGCGAGACCGAGTTCGCTGTCGTCCGCGCCGGTCTGAACTACAAGTTCGGCTCGTACTAAGCCGATACGTCGCAACGTCGACACAGGTCTCGAAACGGAGAAGCCCGGCCTTTATGGCCGGGTTTTTTCGTTTCCGAACCACGGCAAGCACCGGCCGGTGCGCTCCACCGGACATAAAAAAAGCCCGGCCATGAACGGCCGGGCTTTTTCCTCGAAAGCTTAGCGAGTGCGCTCAGGCGCTGGCCTGGATCCAGCGGGACAGATCGCCCTTCGGAGCCGCACCGACCTTCTGGCTCGCGAGCTCACCGCCCTTGAAGATGAGAAGGGTCGGAATCGAGCGGATGCCATATTTGGCGGCAATGCCGGGATTCTCGTCGACATTGACCTTGGCGATCTTCACCCGGCCTTGCATGTCAGCGGAGATTTCTTCGAGAGCCGGGCCGATCTGACGGCAAGGGCCGCACCATTCCGCCCAGAAATCCACGACCACGGGCTCGACGGACTTGAGAACGTCCTGCTCGAAGCTCGCGTCGGTCACTTTTACCGTCGCCATCACGATCCCTTTCACATTCCACGGGCGGCGCGACATTGCCTGCGCCAGCTTGAGAACGAGAGTTGGCGACGTGAACCGGGACGGTCAAGGCGTAAGATGCCCAAGGCGGGACAGCCGTCCGATTCCCGCATGCATCATCCACCCATGTTCGACCCGGCGGGATGTGGGGCGCATGAATCACGTTGCCCCTCGCCAAAGCCATCGCCTCGCCCCATCTCCCTCTGTGATCGGCGATCCTTGAGGCGAGCGTTCCATCACGCACGCCCCTATGAAGCCGGTGCGAGATGAGTTCGGCCGCCGTCCGGCGATCGAGCTTCGCAACAGGCCAAGAGCTGGTTTCCTGAAAGCCGGCCATGGAGGATATCACCACGTGACGCGCATCTCTCCGACCTTGCTTGCCTCCTTCGCCGCCCTGAGCCTCGGCACCGGTGCGTTCGCTCAGGATGGCAATTCCGGAACGCCTCAGCCGAGGATCGGAGGCGAGTCCTTCGCGGCGCCCCAGCACGAGGCCAAGGGGGGAGAGCCCGCCGAAACGGAGCCCGCCAACACCACCTACAAGCCCCTGCTTCCCAACCAGACCCGTGCGCCGAAGCCCCTCGAGGCCACCAAGGTGCAGAGCGCCGTCGTCGCCAAGGGCCTCGACAGTGCCTGGGCCATGGAGTTCCTGCCGGATGGCCGCATGCTGGTCACGGAGAAAGCCGGCAAGCTGCGCATCGTCGCCAAGGACGGCACGCTCGGCCAGCCCATCGCCGGCGTTCCGAAGGTGGACGCGCGAGGCCAGGGCGGTCTCCTCGACGTGGCGCTGAGCCCGAGCTTCGTCTCCGACCGTCTCATCTATTTCAGCTATTCCGAGCCGCGCGATAAGGGCAACGGAACGACGGTGGCCCGCGCCAAGCTGATCGAGGAGAAAGATGGCGGCCGCCTCGATGACCTAAAGGTCATCTTCCGCCAGACGCCGTCCTATGAGGGCGACAAGCATTTCGGCTCCCGCCTCGTCTTCGCGCCGGACGGCAAGCTGTTCGTCACCGTCGGCGAGCGTTCGGACAAGGGACCGCGCGTCCAGGCCCAGGACCTCACCAGCGGCCTCGGCAAGGTCTTCCGCATCGACACCGACGGGAATGCGCCGAAGGACAACCCGTTCACGGGTGGTGAGAAGGCCAAGCCCGAAATCTGGTCCTACGGGCATCGCAACGTGCAGTCCGCGGCCCTGGATGGGCAGGGACGCCTCTGGACCGTCGAACACGGGCCGCGCGGCGGCGACGAGCTCAATCGTCCCCGGCCCGGATTGAATTACGGCTGGCCGGAGGTGACCTACGGTATCGAGTATAGCGGCGAGAAGATCGGCGAAGGTAAGACCCAGGCAGGCGGTACGGTCCAGCCGGTCTATTACTGGGACCCGGTCATCGGCCCGTCCGGGATGGCACTCTATAACGGCACCCTGTTCCCGGCCTGGAAGGACGCCTTCCTCGTCGGCGGCTTGGCGAGCGGCGGCATCGTCGCCTTGAAGCTCGACGGCGACAAGGTGGTGACCGAGGAGCGCATCCCCCTCGATCACCGCATCCGCGACGTGAAGGTCGCTAGCGATGGGTCGGTCTATGCCGTGACGGACGGCCCGGACGGACAGATCCTCAAGCTCACGCCTTGATGCCGGGCCGAGCCGGACGATTCGACAGCGAGGCGAGCGCCGCCGAAATGGTGGGCTCGCCGAGATGGCGGATGACCGGCCCCGAGGTCCAGACCAGCAGTGCCTCGACGGGACGTCCTGGATAGATGTCCCGTAGGAGTGCCACATAGAGCGCGACCTGCGCCGCCTCGTCGCCCGGAACCGGGGCGCGATCAGGCGGGGGCCGGCTCGTCTTGAAATCCGCGAGCACGATCCTGTCGGGGCGGATGCTCAGGCGGTCGATCCGTCCGAAGACCGCCCGCTCTTCGCCGCCGACGCTGACGCGTCCCGAGACCGCGACTTCAGCCCTCGCATCGCTGGCGAAGAGTGCCTCCAGGGCAGGATCCTCCACCAGTCGCAGGACGTCCGTCACCAACCTTTCCTGTTCCGCCAACGAGAGGGACGGCGCCCGTGCCTTGACGAAGGCGGAGGCAGCGCTCGCTCGCTGATGCCGCTCGAGGCGGGGAAGGTGTTCGATCAGCGAGTGAATGAGGATACCGCGGCGGCGGGCATGCGGGTTCGCCTGCCGACGCGGCAGCGTGCGATGCCCATCCGCCGCTCCGAGTGCGCCGGAGGGATTGAGCGGTGGCGCGACCTCGACCTCGCTGCGCGCCACTTGCCGCAACCATGGGGGAATCGACGAGATCGCCTCATCACCCGCAGAGGACCGGGCGGCGACGGGTTCCGCTGTGCCCTCGCGCCACAGGAGTGCGGGGCCGTAGCTGGTTTCGATGGATTCGCCTGCCCCCAGGACCTGTTCCAACCCCTTCCGCACCATCTCGCACCAGGCATTCTCGCCCTGCTCCTCGTGGCCGCGATAGGGCGCGATGGTGAGGCGGTCCGCGGCGCGGGTCAGGGCCACATAGAGGAGACGGTTGTGCTCCTCGCGGGCACGGGCCTGATGCTCCGCCCTTGCGGCGGCGACGGCCTGCGTATCCTGCGACTTCGACCCGGCCCAGACCGGCGGCAGGGCTTGGCCGCGCACGCCCGGCATGGCGAGGAGTTGCGGATCGTTGCGCCCGAGCGGCTCACATCCGTCGATCATCACCACAACGGGTGCTTCGAGCCCCTTGGCGCCGTGGATCGTCATCACCCGGACCTCGTTGCGACCGGATTCGAGGTCGCGCTTGACGGTGAGGCCGTTGACGCCGCGCCCCGGAGTGATGTCGTAACGGGTGAGGAAGCAATCGAGGGACGGAGCCTCGGAGGCCTGCTCGGCCTCGGCAGCCTTCATCAGGAACACGTCGATGGCATCCCCTGCCTCGCCACCGAGGCGGGATACCAGCCGCATCCGTCCTTCATGCGGCCCGAGCAGGCTCGCGTAGAACCCGAACGGCCCGTGCTGGGCCGCCAAGTCGATCCACAATGTGAGGGCCGCATGCCCGCGTCTCGCGGCCGGATCGCCCGCTTCGGCGTGGCGGGCCAGGGCATCCTCGAGCGTCTCCGCCTCCTCGCGGCCGGCAGCGATGCGAACGAGGTCGTCGTCGTCGAGCCCGACCAGCGGCGTCTTCAGGGCACCGGCCAGGGTGAGATCGTCGGCCGGTAGCAACCCCGCCCGGCCGATGGAGACGAGGTCGTTCACCGCGATATGGGCGGTGATGTCCAGGCGGTCCTGGCCCGCCACGGGCACACCGCAGAGCTTCAGGGCGCGGATCACCTCCTCGAACGCCGCTGAGCGCTTGCGCACCAGGATGAGCACGTCCCCGGGACGCCAGACGCGGCCGCCCTCGTCCCCGGTCGTGGTCCAGGCCTTCACCGCCCGCGCCACCCGGCGGGCGGTGACGATGGACGGCGCGTTGGCTTCGGGGGCGTCCACCGGTGCCGCCCAGGCATCGGGCTCCTCTTCCTCGGCGGGCACTTCCACGGGCCAGATCTCCACCACCCCCGGCGCGTCCCGCCGGGCCGTCTCATGCGTGGTGCCCACGGCGGCATCGTCGAAGGACAAGCCCTGGTAATGTTCGGGCACGGCGAAGGTGGCGTCCACCGCGCGGAGGATGCCCTTCGTCGAGCGGAACGAAAGGTTCAGCGTCACGTCCTCGAAGGGTAGACCGGCCTGCTCGGAGGCCGTCCGCCATTCGCGATGCACGGTCGAGAACTCGCGCGGTTCGGCGCCCTGGAAACTGTAGATCGATTGCTTGGGGTCACCCACCGCGAAACGGGTGCGAAGAACCTCGCGGGCGCCCTCGCCGCTGGCGAAATCAGCGGTGATGCGGCGCAGGATATCCCATTGGCGCGGGTTGGTGTCCTGCGCCTCGTCCACCAGGACGTGATCGATGCCGCGATCGAGCTTGTACAGGACCCAGGTCGCATCGACCCGCGAGAGCAGATCGAGGGCCTTGTGGATGAGGTCGTCGAAATCGAGGGCGCCGAGCCGCGCCTTCTGGCTCTCCACCCGGCGGTGGATCTCCGAGGCCAGGACGAACAGGGCCTGTGTCCGCTCCAGCGCCCGCGCCGCGCGCAGCGTATCGAAGAGCGGGTCGAGCCTGTCCCGCTCGGCGAGAAGGGCCTCCTTGACCTCGGCGGGGACATCCTTGGTGCCGAGGCTCTTGTCGGCTTTCGGCGTCCCCTTCTCGGTGAAGAAGACCGAACGGTAGAGATCGAGCTTCTCGATCGGGTCCTTCGCCGCCTCGGCGGCCACGAGCTTGTCGGCCAGCCCCTCATCGGTGGATTTTCCCGTGCGCAAGCGCTGCGCGAGCTCGCTCCACTGGTCGAGCCCACCGGTAAGCATCCGCTCCAGGATCGCTTCCGCGGTGTCGGCGGCGCGCAGACCGAGGGCCTCGGACAAGGCCGCGACCGGCGCGGCGAGCCCGTCGGATCCGTCGAACAGGGAGCGTGCCCGCATCGCCGCGCGCAGGACCGAGCGCAGGGTGTCGCCCGTGGCCTCCGGCCCGACGCGGTCCCAGGCCGCACGGAGTTCGGGGTTCCTCGCCGTCATCGCCAGGGCGAGCACCCTGTCGGTCTCGGCGGCGAACATGTCGGAGGCCTGGTTCTCGTCCAGCACCTGGAAACGGGCGGGAACGTTGGCCTCGAACGGGAACATGTGCAGCAGACGCTCGCACAGGGCGTGCAGCGTCTCGATCTTGAGGCCGCCCGGCGTTTCGACGGCACGGGCGAACAGGCGCCGCGCCACTTTCAGCAGGCGGCGGGCGGGCGGTTTGCCGGTCAGTTCGGTGAGTTCGGCCGTCAGCGCGGCATCGTCGAGGGTGACCCAGCGCCCGAGGGTGCGGAACACCCGGATCGACATGTTCGCGGCGGCGGCCTTGGTGAAGGTGAGACACAGGATGCGTGCCGGCGGCGCGCCGTTCAACAGGAGTCTCACGACGCGGTCGGTGAGAACCTTGGTCTTTCCCGCCCCCGCATTGGCGGAGACCCAGGCCGAGGCCAGGGGATCGGCGGCGCGGCGCTGGCTCGCCTTGGTGAGATCGTCAACGACGAAGGGCAACCTGTCTGCTCCGGGCTTGGCTCCGTCTCTTCATAGAGAAGGATGATCGCCTCGCCAAAGCACCCTATGTTCGGCGGGACGATTCTTTCAGGGCACCCCGTTCATGCACAGCCACAGCATCGAGACTTGGCGGCACCGCCACGATTTCCTCGGGACATCGCATGCGCGCAACGAGCGCCGGACCGTTCTCGTCGTCGGCCTCACCCTGGCGATGATGGTCGCCGAGATCGTGGGCGGGACGATCTTCGGCTCGATGGCCCTCACCGCCGACGGCTGGCACATGTCGACCCACGCGGCGGCGCTCGGTATCGCGGCCCTGGCCTATCGCTTCGCCCGTCTTCATGCCGACGACCCGCGCTTCGCCTTCGGCACCGCCAAGCTCGGGGATTTGTCCGCCTTCGCCAGTGCCATCATCCTCGCCATGATCGCGCTGGCCATCGGCTACGAGAGTCTCACGCGCCTCGGCAATCCTCAGGCCATCGCCTTCGGCGAAGCCCTGCCGATCGCGATCCTCGGCCTCCTCGTGAACCTCGCAAGCGCCTGGCTGCTTCACGGCGACGGGCACGACCACGGACATCACCACGATCATGGTCATGGCCACGCCCATCACGAGGGGCACGGCCATGCCGATCACGGGGACACCAACTTACGCGCGGCCTATGTCCATGTCCTGGCCGATGCGCTGACATCGGTGCTGGCCATCGCGGCCCTGCTGGCGGGCCGCTATCTCGGCATCGCCTGGCTCGATCCGGCCATGGGCCTGGTCGGCGCAGCGGTGATCGTCGCATGGTCCTGGAGCCTGATCCGCTCCGCCGGCGCGACATTGCTCGATGCGGTGCCGGACCGGAATCTCGCCCACTCCGTGCGGACGCGGCTGGAAACGAACGGCGACACGATCACCGACCTCCACCTCTGGCGCCTCGGCCCTGGCCATACCGGGCTGATCGTCTCGCTGGTGTCCGACCGCCCGCAGGCACCGGCGGCGTACAAGGCGAAGCTCGCCGATCTGGAAGGCCTCTCGCACATCACCGTGGAGGCGAATCTCTGCCCGAACCATGGGGCGGAACGGATTCCAGCTTAGGCGCACTCCCCGCGATTCGCGGATTTCCTCGGGCGGGACATCAAAGCACCCTCGATCGTCTCGGGTCCGCATTCTCGGGAAGGAAGAACGTCCTCACCCCTCGCCTTCCCCGGCCAGCGACCATTCCAGCACGCGGGCGAGGTGGTCGTAATCGCCGTAGGACCTGGCATATTTCGGGTAGGGCCGTGAGACATAGGCGGCCTCCCCCGCCATGAAGCGGGCGACGAGACCGCGAAACCGCCGCTCATGCTCCTCGACGATGGCGTCCAGGGTGCGCGGGTCGCCGCGCGGCGGCTTGACGGCGAGCGGCTCGAACGGCTTCCGGCCGCCGGTGGCATGGACGTAGAGCAGGTCCGGCGTCTCCCGGGTCCGCGTCACGCCGTCGAACGCGCCGGCCTTCAGCATCGCCGCTTCCAGGGTGAGCTGGGGTGAGAAACCGGCGAAGACCTCTTTGTTGCTCGGCGGCTGTCCGGTCTTGAAATCGACGATGCAGGCGGTTCCGTCGCGACGCTGCTCGATCCGGTCTGCCCGCCCGCGAAGCGTGAACGTGTCCTTGCCCATGGGGAGCGCCCAACGGCCGAACATTTCGGCCCGCACACGATCCAGGGCCGGACGGCGCTCGGTCTCCCAGTCCAGGAACTCGGCGGCGAGGCGCTCGTAGCGCGGCCACCATTCGGCGTAGAGTTCCGGGAAGTCCTGCCGAATCTCGGCGAATTCGTTATCGGCGAGAGCGCGCAGACGCTCGGCCGCGTCCTCAGGCAGGATGTCGGGATAGGTCTGCGCGAAATCGCCGAGCACCGCGTGGATCAGCGTTCCGCGCTCGCTGGCGCCGGGGCGGCCGGCAACGGGTTCCAGCGGATCGAGGCCGAGCACGTGCCGGGCGAAGATGATGTAGGGGTCGCGCACCAGGGTCTCGACCTCGGTGACGCTGAGGCTCCGGGGGAACAGGGACGGGTCGGGCTTCGGCTTCGGCTGGGTCAGGCGCGGGGGGACCGGCCCCTCCCCACGGTCGAGCGCTCCGGCATAGCCGAGGAAGCGCCGGCCGTTCTCGCGGGCGCGGTCCCAGCAGGCCTCGCCGGCGAAGGCTTGAAGCCGTTGGATGAAGCGCGACGGCACCGTCGGTGCCCCTTCGCGCTTGGCCGAGCGAGTGATGACGGCATCGTGGCAGCCGAGCGCCTGCACGAAATCATGGGCGGTCTGCCCGATCCGCCGCTCGGGCGGATTGAGGCCGATGCGCTCGCGCATGGGCCGGTTGAGGAACGCGTCGGTGACCGTCTTCATCGGCCAGACGCCTTCGTCGAGCCCGCCGAGAACGATGCGGTCGGCATCGAGCAGCCGGGCTTCGAGGAGGCCGAGGATGCGCAGGCGCGGATGGGGGCGCTCTCCGCCACAGGCCACCACCCGCTCGCGCGCCAGCGCCGTGAAGAAAGCCGGGTAGTCGAGGGGCATTCCCGGCAGGAGGCCGGGCTCCGAGGTGGACAGGTCGTCGAACAGGGTATCGAGGACACAGAGCGTGTTGTCCTCCACAGGGTCCTCGCCCTCGGGCCGGGCGATCAAGCGTTCGAACACCGCCGCATGGCTGCGCCCCAGGGCCACCAGATCGGCGCTCCCCTCCTCCTCGGAGCGAAGGAATCCGTCGAACGCCTGTTCGAGGCCATCAATGATTTGGGCCGCCAGATCCCAATCGATGTCGGTGAGGCGGCGCTGGGCGCGGGGGATGCGTCCCGTCGCCTTTCGCCGGTCGGCGAGCACACGACGCAAGCCGTCGAATCCCGGAGCCGGTGCCGGCCCTCGCAGGGCTCCGATCTCGAGGGCGGCCGCGCCGCGCCGGACCTCCTCCCGCGTCATCGACAGGTGGACCAGCGGATGGGCCAGGAGTGAGATCACCCGATGCGGCTTCAAATCCGCCGCCATCTCGGCCGCCATGCGCGCCAGACGCCCGGCCGGGCTGACGGAGAGCGCCTCGCCGGCCGAATCCTCGGCGACGATCCCCCAGCGCGCGAGTTCGGCCGCCACCCGTATGGCGAGGTTGCGGTCGGGGGTGACGAGGGCGGCGGTGGCGCCGGGCGTCTCCAACGTCTCGCGCAGCGCGATGGCGGCGGCCAGGGCTTCTTCGCGCTCGTCGGCCGCCTCGATCACCGAGATGCCCGCCATGCCGGTCTCGGCGGTCTCGCGCCGCTCATCGGCGGTCAGGTCCGACCAGGCGTCGGTGGTCTCGGCCGGGCGCAGGGCCTGGGACAGCAGGGCCGTCCGTGCTCGGCCTTGTGGCGTCGCTTGTCCGAGAGAGGCGATCGCGCCACGGTCGAGATCGAGGCAGCCGGGGCCGAGGAGGCGATGCAGGATGGCCTGGGGATGGCCGTGGGCGATCTCACGCTCCGCCCCCTCCCCCGTCTCGATGGCGTTCCAGCCCGACTCGTCGAGATCGAGATCGAGCCCAGGCAGCACCACCGCGCCCCTCGGCAGGGCGGCGACGGCGGCGATCAGCTTGGCGGTCGCCGGCACCGACCCTGTGGAGCCCGCGATGATGACCGGGTCCGCGGGCTTGTCGCGCCGCAGCCGCGTCGCCTCCGCGAGGATGAGGGTGCGCGAGCGGGCCACCGGATCGCTCAAGGCGCGGTCGTGCAGGATCTTGGGCCAGTTCTCGGCTGCGATACGCACGAAATCCAGGGTCAGGCCGAAATATTGCGAGTACTCGGCCTCCACCGCCCCGGCGATCTCGGTCCAGGGCACACCCTCCACGGTGAGGGCGTCCATCAGCTTTTCGAGATCCGAGGCGAGATAGACCGCATCCGCCGGCGAGGAGGGGACGACGAAGGGGACATCGTCGCCCATGGGGAGAAGCTTGCGATCGATGGTCTCGGCCCAGGCCTGGACGAGGCGGGCGAGAATCAGCCGGCGTTCCAGGGGTGGCATCGCCGGGGCGAGTTGGTCGGCGCCGTCTTCCAGCAAGGGGTTCGCGGCGACGTCGAGTTCGGCCTCGTCCGCCTCGCCCAACGGGATCAGGCGCGGGAGGAGCGCACTGCCGACCCGCTCCGCCAGGATCGCGGAGAGTGCCCGCGTGGCGCGTCGCGTGGGGAGATAGAGAGTGACGCTGGCCAGCGCGAACGGATCGCCGGAGACATTCCCCACGAGCTGACCGGAGATCAGCGCCTCGGCGAGGGTCGGCAGGAAAGGGGCGCTGGGCGGGATCGTGAAGACGTGGGACTCTGTCATTCCGTCAGTCCGATCGGTTCGCGTCACTGTACCTGCGCGCTCGCCTTCACCCGCGCCTCGGCGGCCTCGATCGCCTCCGGCGTGCCGACATGAAGCCATTGGCCGTCGAGGCGTAGGCCGAACAGCCGCTCCCGCTCGATGGCGCGGTCGAACAGCAGGTTGAGGGAGAACGAACCTTCCGGCGTGTCGGCGAAGAGCTCCGGCTTGAGGATGGCGACACCGGCATAGATGAAGGGCGCCACCTCGCGCTCGCCGCGACGCTGGAGCGCGCCACCGGCATTCATCACGAAATCACCCTTGCCCTCGTAGCCGAGGCTCGTCGCCGTCGGCGCGACGAGGAGCAGGATGTCCATCCGCTCCGGCTCCCAGGTTTCGAGGAGACGGCCGAGATTGGGCTTGGGCCCTTCGAGCCAGAACGAATCCGAATTGAGCACGACGAAGGGAGCGGCGCCGAGTAGCGGCAGCGCCTTCTTCACGCCGCCTCCGGTCTCGAGCAGCGCCTCGCGCTCGTCGGAGATCCGGATCGCCGGAGCGGTGCGGCGGCGGGCCAGGTGCCCTTCGAGCAGGTCGGCGAGGTAGTGGACGTTGACCACCGCATCCATGATGCCGGCTTCCGCCGCCCTGTCCAACGCGTGATCGAGCAGGGCGCGGCCGGCCACTTCGACCAGCGGTTTGGGCACCGTCGCCGTGATCGGACGCATGCGTTTGCCGAGGCCGGCGGCGAGGACGAAGGCCTGATGGATGGCGGGCACGGGGCTGTCGGACATTCCGTCGGCGTCTCGGGCGCGAGGGCTGTGGCATCGTCCCGGATGGGACATCCGGGGCGATGATCGCGAAGCACCAGCGGGTGCGGCGGCATCGTGGGGAACTCGCTCCCCGGGTCAAGCCCGAAAGCGCGGCCCCGTCCCCCGGCTATCGGGCGGGAGCTACGTCAGGCCTCGCCTTCGTCCGGAGCCGCCTCGCTCACGAGATGCGGCAGGTGCTCCTGGTGCCAGAGGCGCAGGCGGGTGAGCGCCGGATGGGCGAGATTGCGGGCGAGATAGCCCTCGATCCGCGGCAGATGCGCCAGATAGGCCGGCTTGCCGTCCCGCTTGTCGAGGCGGGCGAAGATGCCGAGGATCTTGGTGGCGCGCTGCGCCGCCATCACCGCATAGGCCCGCGCGAAGCCCTGCATGTCGAAATCGGGCTCGCGGTTGCGCCGCTCGCGCACATAGAGGCCGAGCAGGCGCAGCTCGAAATCCGCCGTGGCGTCGACGCGGGCGTCCTGTAGCAGCGAGGCGAGATCGTAGGCCGGGTGGCCGAGGACGGCATCCTGGAAGTCGATGACGCCGATGCGCTCCAGCCCCTCGCGGTCGGGCAGCCAGATCAGGTTCGGCGAATGATAGTCGCGCAGGGTCCAGGTCGGACGCTCCGGCTCGACCCCGCGCAGGACCTCGGCCCAGAGCGCCACGAATTCGGAGCGGGCGGGCGTGGGCAGCGAGGCACCCCGCACCGACGGGCAGTACCAGTCCGGCAGGAGTTCGGTCTCGAACAGCAGGGCTTCGAGATCGTAGGGCGGCAGGACGTGGTCGATGCCGTCGGCGACGGGGAGAACCCCGGGAAGCTCGGTGGCATGGAGCTTGGCCAGGAGGCGCACCGCCTCGGCGTAACGCTCGGGGCGCGGCCCGTTGGCATCCACCACCGGTTCCGAGCCGAGATCTTCGATGATGAGCAGGCCCTCGTCGAGATCCTCGCCATAGATGCGGGGCGCCGAGAAGCCGAGGGCGCGAAGGCCACGGTCGACGCCGACGAAGGCGTGGACGCTCTCGGCGAGCTTGACGATGGCGCTGTAGGGCTTGCCGTTGCGCACCGGCGGGCCATCGGGCCGGGCCGGGGAAATCATCAGCACGGCCTTGGTCCCGTCCGGCTTCACCAGACGCTCATAGAGCCGGGAGGACGCATCACCCTGCATGAGGATGCGTTCCGCCTCGTCCCAACCGCTGCGGTCGAGCAAAGCGCGCAGGGCGCGGGCGCGCTTCATGCGGGCGCGCATCTCGCCCTGGCCGTCGATGCGGGCCAAACGCGAGCCTTCCCCGAATTCCGGCCGCAGCGACAGGTCCACGGTCAGGATCGGGCCATCGCGCTGACCGAGGCGCTCGGGCCATTCCACGAGGGTGATCGCCGTATCGGTCATCTCGTCGAAGCCGAGCTCCACCAACTCGTCCGGACCGCGCAAGCGATAGAGGTCCGCATGGACGATCTGCCGGCCATTCTTCGCTTCGTAAGGCTGGATCAGGGTGAAGGTCGGGCTCGGCACTTCGAGTTCCGGATCGCCCGTGAGTTCGCGGATCAACGCCCGCGCCAGGGTGGTCTTGCCGCCACCGAGCCCTCCGGACAGCGCGACGATGTCGCCCGGCTGCAGGAATTCGGCGAGGAAGCGGCCGAGATCCTCCGTCGCGCCCTCGTCGGGAAGGACAAAGGCCCAGGCGGGTTTGGTCTCGCGCCGGGGCTCGCCCGAACCGTCCTCACTCACCGCCACATCCTCCGTCCGCGCCATTCGCTAGACCGCCTCGACGCCGGACCATGGAATGGCCGGGACGCAAGGCGGGCTGCTCATCTAACGCGGGCATCCTTAAACAAAATCGTCACGCACCCTAAGGGGTGCGACGCGTCCGGGCCAGCGGCGCAATCCGCGCGGCCGCGTTTTTACGAGGGATGACGCGGATGCGGCTACTCAGCCGCCGCGCGCTTGGGCTCCGGATTGTCCACGGGAAACGTGCAGGTCACGCGGGTGCCGCCGCCGGGCTTGGAGGCGAGCTCCACCCGGCCGCCGTGGAGCTCGACGAAGGAGCGCACGATGGAGAGGCCGAGGCCGACTCCGCGATGACGGGTTCCCAGCGTACGGCTCTCGAACCGGTCGAACACCCGCGCGGCGACGTCTTCCGGCATCCCGCGGCCCTCGTCGCGCACGGTGAGCGTGAGTTCCGACTCAGTCCGGCGGGCGGTGACCCGAACCAGTTGGCCGGGGGAGGAGAAACCGACGGCGTTCGAGAGCAGGTTGAACAGAATCTGCCGCACGCGCTTTCCGTCGGCGACGAAACTGCCGATGTCGTCGGGCATGTCGAGATCGAGGCTGATGGCGGATTCGGCGAGGCGATCCTCCAGGCCGCGAGTGGCCGCCTCTACGGTCGCCCGGACATCGATGACTTCGCGGGCGAGTTCGAGCGAGCCGGCATCGATCGAGGCGAGATCGAGAATGTCGTTGATCATCACGAGCAACGCACCCGACGAGCGCATGATGTGGTCGGAATACTCGCGCTGGCGCTCGTTGAGCGCGCCCACGGTCTCGTCGCCGAGAAGTTGGGTAAAGCCGATGATGTTGGTGAGCGGCGAACGCAGCTCGTAGGAGACGTGGTGGACGAAGGTGTCGCGGAGCTGAGAGGCCCGTTCCAAAGCATCGTTCTTGTCGGTCAGTGCCCGTTCCACGTTCACGCTGGCCGTGACGTCGATGAGCGTGAGCAGCGTCGCTCCCTCCGGCAGGGGCTGTGCGGCGCAATCCAGCACCGTGCCATCCACGATCTCCAGACGACAGGTGAGGCCCGCCCGGCTCTCGAGGCCGGTGATGGCGCCACGGATGTCGAGCCAGGGCTCCTCGTCCGGCGAGAGCCTCCGGCAGACCTCGATCACCGCATCCACGCGCGGACGCTCGCCAAGGGTCTCCTGATCCAGGCGCCACAATGTCGAGAAGGCGCGATTGGCGAAAGTCAGGCGTCCGTCCGCGCCGAACACCGCCACCGGTTCTTTCAGCGTGTCCAGCGTCTCGGCCTGGACACGCATCAGGGCGTTGTAGCGGGATTCGAGCTTCACGTTCTCGGAGACGTCGTCGAACAGGTAGGTCAGGCCACCTTGCGGGTTCGGGTCGGCGACGACGCGCAGCGAACGTCCGTCCGGCGGATGCCACCAGGTCTCACTGGCTTCGACGGCGCGGTAGGCAGCGAGCACGTCGGCCTTCCAGGCTCTGAAATCCGCCTGTTCGGGAAGCTTCCGGGCTGCCCGCAGATGGTCGAGGATCTCGCCGTCGAGGGGGCCGGAATCGAGGAACGCCTGATCGAGGCTCCAGAGTTGGCGATAGGCGGCGTTGTGGAAGATCAGTCGCTGGCGCGCATCGAACATCGCCACGGCGGTGGGGAGCTGGTCGAGGGTGCGGACATTAGCGTCCATCTGGCGCTGCAGGTCGGCGCGGACGCTCTCCAATTCGGAGACATCCACGGCGATTCCGACGCGGCCTGAATCGATGGCCGCCTCGGTGACGTCGAGGATGCGGCGCCCGCCGGCCACCACCGCGGAGAGTCGCTTTGCCGCCCTGCCCCCGGACGCGGTGCGGTCGCCTTCACCGCGTGCGATGAGATCCCGCGCCTGACGGTCGAGCAATTCGATCCCCTCGGCGACCGCCGCCTCGCGGCTGCCGGCTTCGACGGCGGCGACATAAGCGGTGTTGACCCAGGCGAGGCCGCCGTCTCGGTTGCGCCGCCAGACCGGCTGGGGAATCGCGTCGAGCAGGTTCGCGAGGGCGGAGAGACCGCGCTTGGTCTCGTCGAGCGTTTCGCGCAATTCGGCGAGTTCGCGATGCTCCTCGGTGGTCTCGCGCAGGCGCAGCAGGGCGCGACCGGCCAGGGCCTGCCCGTGCGCGTCGACGATCCGTCCGGATTGGGCGCGGACGGTCATGCGGAATCCTGCACCGCGTTCGCGCAGAGCGTCGAGAGACGCTTCGATGGCGCCCGCATCCGCCGGCAGAAGCCATGTTCCGAAAGCCAGGATCAGCCCGGCGGGACCCGGTTTCACGCGGTTGCCGTCGAAGGCGAGGGTGAGGTCGCCCTCGATGACGGGCTCGCCACGCCCCGACCAGGTGACGATGACCTGCCGCTCGGCACCGAGCAGCATCTCGGCCCGGTCTTCGGAGCTGCGCAGGGTGTCGAGATCGGCGATGAGTTCGCGCTCACGCCGGGTCCAGCGTCCGCGCTCGCGCAGGTGCAGCAGGGACAGGATGGTCGCGAAGATGATCAGGCCGATGAGGATCGCGAGGCCGGTGGCATTGTGCATGTGCAAGGGTAGGCCGATCACCCACGAGGATTGGTCGCCGACATAGCCGGCTCCGAGCGTCGCGGCGGTGGGCGTCGGCATGGCCGTGCCCTCGCCGGACGCCGCCATGGCGTGACCGGCCACCATGACGCCCGCCGCCACGCCGGCAGCGACAGAGATGACGGCAGCGCCGACACGCCCGTTCAGGCGTGCCGTTTCATCGACCCTCATGACACGTACCGCCCCTACGAACCGTCGCTGAGGCGCAGTTGCGCCCATCCCGCCAGACGCCCGAAAGGCGGCTGCGGGGTTACCTCCAGATGAGGAATCACCCCACACTAGCGCGAGCCGGAATCCTGCCGGAAGAGGGTTAAGCTTATCTTCACCATGTCGCCGATCGGTTGCCCGGCCATCGGCGCAGAAAGGACACACTTGTGCCACGGGTGCGCCATGGCCACCGCAGCGAAAAAAAAGCCCGGCGCGAGGCCGGGCTTTCTTCGATGTCGCTCACAAGGGCCCGGCAGCGCCGGCTCCCGGAAGCGGTGTCAGTAGCGGTAATGGTCGGGCTTGAACGGGCCGTTCTCGGAGACGCCGATATAGGCGGCCTGGTCGGGGCGGAGCTTCGAGAGCTTCACGCCGATCTTCTCGAGGTGGAGCATGGCGACCTTCTCGTCGAGGGCCTTCGGCAGGGTGTAGACCTGTTTCTCGTACTTGCCGGGGTTGGTCCAGAGCTCGATCTGGGCCAGCGTCTGGTTCGTGAACGAGGCGGACATCACGAAGGACGGATGGCCCGTGGCGTTACCGAGATTCACCAGGCGTCCCTCCGACAGGAGGATGATGCGGTGGCCGTCGGGGAAGGTGATCTCGTCCACCTGCGGCTTGATGTTCGACCATTGCATGTTCTTCAGGCCGGCGACCTGAATCTCGTTGTCGAAATGGCCGATGTTGCAGACGATCGCCCGGTCCTTCATCGCCCGCATGTGGTCGAGGGTGATGATGTCCTTGTTACCGGTCGCCGTCACGAAGATGTCGGCGCGGGGCGCGGCATCTTCCATCGTCACGACCTCATAGCCTTCCATGGCGGCCTGGAGGGCGCAGATCGGATCGACTTCCGAGACCAGCACGCGGCAGCCGGCATGGCGCAGCGAAGAGGCCGAGCCCTTGCCGACATCGCCGAAGCCCGCGACCATGGCGACCTTGCCGGCCATCATCACGTCGGTGCCGCGGCGGATGCCGTCGACCAGCGATTCGCGGCAGCCATAGAGGTTGTCGAACTTCGACTTGGTGACGGCGTCGTTCACGTTGATCGCCGGGAAGAGCAGCTTGCCCTCCTTGGCGAGATTGTAGAGGCGGTGCACGCCCGTGGTGGTCTCTTCCGAGACGCCCTTGATCGAATCGGCGAGGCCGGCGAACCAGCCCTTGGGCTTCTCGGCGAGCTTCTTCTTCAGGAGCGCGAAGAAGATCTCTTCCTCTTCCGACTCGGGCTTGTCGAGGAAGGCGGTGTCACCGTTCTCGGCGCGGAGGCCGAGATGCACGAACATCGTAGCATCGCCGCCATCGTCGAGGATCATGTTCGGCATCGAGCCGTCATGCCAGTCGAACAGCTTGGAGGTGTAATCCCAGTACTCGGTGAGCGTCTCGCCCTTGATGGCGAAGACCGGGATGCCGGCGGCCGCGATGGCGGCGGCGGCATGGTCCTGCGTCGAGTAGATGTTGCACGAGACCCAGCGGATGTCGGCGCCGAGCGCCTTCAGGGTCTCGATCAGCACGGCCGTCTGAATCGTCATGTGCAGCGAGCCGGCGATCTTCGCGCCCTTCAGCGGCTGCGACGGACCGTATTCTTCGCGCGTCGCCATCAGGCCCGGCATCTCGGTCTCGGCGATGGAAATTTCCTTGCGGCCGTAATCGGCCAGACCGATGTCCTTGACGATGTAATCCTGGGCCATGGGGTCGCTTCTCCGTCTCTCGCTTCGTTATGGCGAGGCCTATAGCAGGCGAACCGGCGCGAAGCAATCAAGACATAAAGATGTCTTTATACGTGTTCCAGGCTGCGTCGGTTTGGAATCAGGATAGAGGGACGGGAAGGAGAAAGCGGATGGGACGCTTCACCGACGAGATGCGCGCACGCCTGCCGGCCGGCTTCACGCTGCCGCCGGAGATCGCCTCGCTGTTCGACTGGATCGAGGAGCGGGGCCTTCTGCACGAAAGCCAGCGTGTGCCCGGCGACAGGTTCGGGACGCTTCAGCCGCTGGAGGCGCCTTACCGCGGCGCGGTCGTTCTGTTTCGGGTCGAGCGTGAGGACGAGGCCCGCTCCTATGCCGAGGGCTGGTTCGGAAACCCGGACACTGCCGCGCGCCTGATCCCCTTCGCCCGGACCGGCGCGGACGGTTCCTACGCGGCTTTCTGGCTCGATGACGACGGATATCAGCGCATCGTCCATCTCGGTTCCGAGGGAGATGGTCTCTGCGTTCTCGGGCAGACGCCCCTCGATTTCCTGCGGCTTCTGGCCATCGGGCACAACGAGTTGGGGACCGGGCTCGCGCATCCCGACGCGGAGCCGGAAGACGAACCGGATTACGAGATGGAGGTCGACAATCCGCCCTTCCGAGATTGGCTGACGACGACCTACGGCGTGACGATCCCCAGGACGGTCTCGGAGATCGTGCCGACACCGCCGGACAGTTTCGCCAAGGCGAGCGACGACCCGTTCTGGCAATGGGTTCGCCGATTGCAGGAAGCCAGGAACGGGGCCGCCCCGCCCAGCCCCTGATTCGCCCTGAGGCCTGCCTCATCTCAGGCTGCCTGACGGGGCTCCTCCACGAGTTCGTCGGCGGGGCCGAAGAACTCGAACCGCACTCGCTCGGCCGGAACGCCGTGCCGGGCGAGACCGTGGACGAGGGAGGCGAGGAACGGCTTGGGGCCGCACAGATAGTAGGTCGCCTCGGTGAGCGGAGTCTCCCGTGCCAGCCAATCCGCCGTGATCAGGCCGTCGGCATCGTAATCGATGCCCTGGCGGTCTCCGTCCTCCGGCACGGCGTAGAACGTCCGGACCTCGATGTTCGGCGCTCGGGCCGCCAAGCCACGGACATGCTCGCGCATCGCATGGAAACGCCCGCTGATGGAGCCGTGGACGTACCAGACCGGCCGGTCGGCCCCTGTTTCGACCAGCGTTTCCAGCATACTCAGCATCGGCGTGAGGCCGACACCGCCGCTTACGAGGACGACGGGGGCGGTCGTCGAACGGTCGAGGAAGAAATCGCCGGCGGGAGGCGCCAAGCGCAGGGCAGTGCCCGGCTTTGCCTCCGCATGCAGCCAGTTGGAGACGATCCCGGCCGGTTCGCCCGGCCGCTCCTCACGCTTGACCGTGATGCGGTAGGCCCGGTCGTTCGGCGCACAGGAGATCGAGTAGTTGCGCTTGAGCACGCCCTGGCCGGGCAGGTCGATGAGCATACCGAGATACTGGCCGGGCTCGTGACGCAGGACCGGCCCGCCATCGCGCGGCGCCAGCACGAATGAACGGATCGTCTCGCTCTCCTCTGTCACCGATTCGACGACGAAGTCCCGCCAGCCGTTCCAGCCACCGGGCTTGTGCGCGAGATCGCGCGCGATCTCTGCCTCGCGGCCGATCAGGATATGCGCCAGGAACCAGTAGGCCTCCCCCCATGCGGCGCAGATCTCGGCGGTGGCCGCATCGCCGAGCACGTCCTGGATCGCACCGAGGAGCGCATCCGCCACGAAGGGATAATGTTCCGGCAGGATGTTCAGGGCGACATGCTTCTGGGCGATCCGCTCGACCGCGCCGCTCAGCGCGCCGAGATCGTCGATGTGGCGCGCATAGGCGAGCACCGCCAGGGCCAGCGCCTTCGGCTGCGAACCGGTCTCGCCGTGATGCGACTGGTTGAACAGGTCGCGCATCGCCTCGTCCCGGAACAGGCGCTCGTACATCCGCTTCGTGATGGTGAGTCCATGGGCTTCGAGGGCCGGAACGGTGGCCTTGATGAGAGCGATGGTGGCGGGCGTCAGGGGCTGGGACAAAGACAGGCTCCAAAGGTTCATTTCATATGAACCTTATCGCCGATGTGTTTTAGAAGATGCAAGCGGAATGTATCTTTAAAACCTTGTAGGAGGGTTGAATGCGCCTCACCCGCTACACCGACTACGCCCTGCGCACCTTGATCTATCTTGGGCTGAACGAGAGCCGGGTGAGTTCGATCGCCGAGATCGCGCGCGCCTACGGGATCTCGGAGAGCCATCTCACGAAGGTGGTGCATCAGCTCGGCCGGATCGGCCTCGTCCAGACCACGCGCGGTCGCGGCGGCGGCCTGCGGCTCGCCCGTCCCCCCGCCGAGATCGTGGTCGGCGCCGTGGTGCGGCAGACGGAAGAGGATCTGGCCCTCGTCGAATGCTTCGCGAACGGGGCCTGCGCGATCACCCCGTCCTGTCGACTCCGGAAGGCGCTGGGCGAGGCCCTCGCCGCCTTCCTCGAGGTGCTGGACCGGTACACGCTGGCCGATCTTCTCGCGGAGGGCGCCGCGCCCGATCTCGCCTTCCTCCTCGGCCTGCCAGCGCCGGGCGTGATCGCGCCGCCGACGGTCGAAGCGACCGCGCCGGTCCCTCCTGCGCGCGGTCGATGAACCTCAGCCCTCGTCGCGCAACTGCCGCCGGATGATCTTGCCCGAAGTCGTCATCGGCAGGGACTCGCGGAACGCGATCTCGCGCGGATATTCGTGCGCCGAGAGACGCGAGCGGACGAAGGCCCTGATCTCGTCGGCCAGGGCGTCGCTCGCGGCGATCCCTTCCCGCAGGACGACGAAGGCTTTGACGATTTCGGTGCGGAGCGGGTCCGGCTTGCCCACCGCCGCCGCGGAAGCGACAGCCGGATGGCGCAGGAGGCAATCCTCGATCTCCACCGGACCGATGCGGTAGGCCGCCGAGGTGATGAGGTCGTCCTCGCGGCCGATGAAATGGACGTAGCCGTCCGCATCCCGCCGGGCGGTGTCCCCGGTGAGCATCCATTCCCCGCGAAACTTCGCGGCGGTCGCCTCCGGCTGGTTCCAGTAGCCGAGGAACATCACCGGGTCGGGCCGGGCGACGCAGATCTCGCCGGGCTCGTCGATGGCCGTCTCGCTGCCGTCGGCGCGCTGGATCATCACCCGGTGGCCGGGCACCGGGCGGCCGGTGGAGCCGGCGCGCGCAATGCCGGCCGTCTTGCAGGAGGCGAGAACGAGGTTGCACTCGGTCTGGCCATAGGCCTCGCCGATGGTGAGGCCGAGTTCACTGCGGACCCATTCGAAGGTCTCGGGCCCCAGCGCCTCGCCAGCCGAGGCGATGTTGCGGAGCCGGGACAGATCGAAGCGTCCGCGCGGGTCGGGCACGCCGCGCAGCATCCGGAGGGCGGTGGGCGGCAGGAAGGTCGTGGTGATGCCGAGTTCGGCGATGAGCGCCAGGGCCGTCTCCGGCGCGAAGCGCGCGGTGGCCCGCGCCACCACCGGCACGCCGTGATGCAGGCTCGGCAGGACCGCGTTGAGGAGACCGCCCGCCCAGGCCCAATCGGACGGCGTCCACATCAGGTCGCCGGGTTTGGGGGGGAAGTCGTGCATCATGGCAAAGCCCGGCAGGTGGCCGAGAAGCACGCGATGGGCGTGGAGCGCCCCCTTGGCGAGGCCGGTCGTGCCGGACGTGTAGATCATCAGGGCCGGATCGTCGGCCCGGCTGTCGATGGCGGTGAAGCGGTCCTGAGCGGATGCGATCAGATCGGCATAGGCGAGGGCTCCGCCGACGGCACCGTCGAGGCAGATGAGATGGGCCAGAGCCGGGAGAGCATGGCGGATGCCCTCGATCTTCGCCAGTCCGGCCGCATCGGTGATGAGCGCGGCGGCGCCGGAATCCGACAGGCGGTATTCCAGCGCCTCCGGGCCGAACAGGCCCGCCAGCGGCAAGGCGACGGCGCCGAGCTTGTAGGCGGCGGCATGGGCGATCACGACGGCGGCCGATTGGGGCAGAAGCACACCGACGCGGTCGCCGGGGCGCAGGCCCAGCCCAACGAGGGCTTGCGCGAGGCGGTTCGACGCCTCGCGCAAGCCTCCGAATGTCGTCGTCGTCACCGCCCCCGACGACGAGACGTCGTGGATCGCCGCGCGTCCCGGCTCGATCCCGGCCCAGCGGTCGCAGACATCGACGCCGATATTGAACCGCTCGGGGATGTCCCAGGCGAAGCCCGACACCAGGGCATCGTAATCGGAAGCCGGTTTCAGCACGGCGGAGACCTCACGCCGCAGTGGGTTTGAATCCGCCGGCGAACACGAAATCCGTGATCGGACGACGGCCGGTCGGGCTCTCCTTCGCCGTCTGCTCCTCGGTGAGATTGCCCGCTTCGATCATACGGCCGACGCCGTAGGCGGCCTCGACCCGGTAGGTCTCCGGCACGTTCAGGGCCGTGATCGTACGCTCCCGGTCGAACCCGGTCATTCCGTGCGCGTGCCAGCCCTGGCGGATCGCCTGGAGCTGGAAGTTTGCGGATGCCGCGCCGGCATCGAGGGAATGGCTCCAGGACGGCTTGAGCTCGTCGCCGACCTTCATTTGCGTATTCGACACCAGGATCACGATGGCGCCGGTATCCTTCACCCACTTCTGGTTGCCGGGCACGATCAGGTCGAAGAAAACCTGCCAATCGGGCGTGTCGCGCAGGGCGTAGAGGAAGCGCCAGGGCTGCGAGTTATACGCGGACGGCGCCCATCGGGCAGCCTCGAACATCCGCAGCAATTCCGCTTCCGGCACGGCCTCGCCGGTGAAGGCGCGGGGCGAGCGACGCTCGACGAAGAGCGGATCGATCTCATGGTCGGTCTGACGAGGCGGCAAGGCTATCTCCGAACGTGACGACCCCACCTGGCGCCATCGGCCGGCAGGGGACTCCTAGCGAGATGCACGAGGTCGGGTGCAAAGCGCAAATGCCCCTTGCGCATCCGGCTTCCGGCAATGTGGAAATTTCCCCGGGATTGCATGCAAGATCGTTCGAATTTGAACGATCTTTTTCAAGGGGGTTCAGCACTGTTAGGGATCATAATGCGTATTGGCGTTTTTATCGACGTGACGATGCGACCGAACGGCAATGTCGAGGTTGAAGACGGTGCTGTCTGAGGCTTGGACGACAATGAATTCGGGGCGAACGACTTTGAGCCGTGGGCGGATCGCGTGAGTGAAAGACCGGTACGCCGGCTTAGTGCAGGCGGAACTTTGGCACCCGATCTTCCCGGTGCCGGCAAAGACATGCGCCTGCTCGGTGCTATCGATCGGCAGTTGCATGCCAGGACCCTCAAACTCGCCTTCGAATCCGAGCTCGAAGCACGTTTCGAGTACGACACGCGCGAGAAGCGCGTCCGGGACATCCGTTACACGATCGTCCTCGGCATGGTGGTCTTCCACGTCTACAACGTCGCGGGTTTCGTGACGACGCCGGACCTCGCCCTTCTCAATGTCGGGTTGCGGGTTCTGGCGATGACGCCGCTGGCTCTGCTGATCATCTGGGCGGTAGGGTGGGTCAGTGGTCCGGTCCGCGAAGCCATTGGCGGGATCGGCATGCTTGCGGCCACCGGTATCCCCATCCTGATCTTCTGGATGGGAACGGGTCCGCTGGTCTCGCTGACAACGGCGACTATCTGGCTCAGCGTCCTCTTCGCCAACATCACCCTACCGCTGCGGTTCTTCTGGGCCTGCTTCCTGTCGGGTATCACGGCCATCGCGGTGGCGGCGGGACTGTATCTGAAGCCGGACATCGCAGCGCCGGTGGGCGGCGTCCTCGGCCTCGACATGATGACGGGCATCCTCTTCAGCCTCGTCGCCACCTACAAGATCGAAGCCGCGAACCGGCGTGACTACTTGGTCAACCTGCGCGATAGCTTGCGCGCCAAGCGCCTGGCCGAGGACAACACGACCCTCGCCCATCTTTCCACCACCGATCCGCTTACCGGCATCGCCAATCGGCGCGCTTTTGCGCGCGAGCTCTCCGAGTTCTGGGAAGCGAGCCTCGGAGGCCGGCATTTCGCCGTGATGCTGATCGACGTCGATTATTTCAAGCTGTTCAACGACCATTACGGCCACGGCGCCGGCGATACGTGCCTGCGTGAGGTGTCCGCCCTGCTGGCGAAGACGGCTGCGGGGTCGGGTGCGTTCGTCAGCCGCTATGGTGGCGAGGAATTCGCAGTCCTGATGCACACCAGCGATCCCGACGAGGCCTATGGGGTCGCGGAACGGTTCCGCCGCAGCATCGCGGAGAAGGGCCTGATTCACGGAAACCGGAACGATCACCTCGGCTTCGTCAGCGTCAGCATCGGCGTGGCGACGAGCTGCGGCCCCGCCGCCACGGCCGTAGCGCTGGTCGAAGCGGCCGACATGGCTCTCTACGAGGCAAAAGGCACCGGCCGGAATCGAACTTGCCACAGCGGTAAGAACGGCAACGGCGAAGGAGGCCCGACGAGATACGTGGCGGCCGCGCAGTGGAGCGCCACCGAAAAACAGCCGGTCGCCAAATCCGGCTGAGCGGCAAGCATCTCTGTCAGGGCTGAGGCAGCGGTCTCAGAGCGAGCCGACCGGAAATCCGTACCGGTCCCGTCCCACGACAGGACGAGACCGGCGGGAACTGAGCGTGAGTTAATCGACGACCTTCGCCGTGGGACGGTCGTTGCCCTGAGCTGTTTCGTCGTGCCAGTCGCCCTTGCCGTCCTGGTAGCGGATACCCTCGGTGGAGCCCGGCACCTGCTGTTCGGCAGCGGCGGCCTGGGCGGCCTGCAGCGCTTCGTCGTGGCTCGGGAAGGTCTCGGAGAAGACGTCGCCGACCTTGTAGGCGAAGCCGCCATCGTGCTCGACGATGCGATAGGTGATCTCGGACATGCTGGTTCCTCCTCGAGGCGCCGACGTTTTGGCGCCAAGTGCTTGGCATGGCGAACGGAGCGGGGCTGTCCCAGGTTCCGTCCCCAAGTTCCGTCCCCGGGTTCCGTCGCGACTCAGTGACGGGTGGCTGGAGCCTGCGTGATGCGAGAAACGGCCGCCTCGCAACCGGCGATCAACGAACCGCGCACATCGCCGGAATCGTAGCCGGCGCCATCTGGGAAGGCCATGATATGCGTGACGTCGTCCCCCTCACGATGGATATGGCCGAGCCATCCCTTGGCGACACGCTCGAAGCGCACCTCGAAACGCGCGCCGTCATGCTCGAACTCATGAGGGTCCATCTGTTTTTTCCTTTCGAGCCGCTGGAGGACGGCGCATCGGACGATGCCTCGCCGGATGTGGGAAGCCGGGCTATGGCGTCAAAGACCGACTGAAAAGGAAATCGGCGATGCGCCTGAACCTGCCTGCAGCCCTCCTCCTGACGATCCTGGCCGGCCCATCGGCCTGGGCGCAATCCGGCGGAAGCCTGTTCGGAAGCCCCGAGCGCGTACCGGCCAACCCCTTCGCGTCGAACTATCCGTCCGCGGCTCCTTCACGTTCCGATGGGGTCTACGAACGCTCGTCGCGCGGAGGCACGAGACGACAAGCGGCACGCCCGCGGCGGGTCGAGCCGCTTCGCCCGCCCCGCGACATCCCGCAATGATCTCGGGCCTCGGGCATCAGCTCTGACTCAGTTCACCGGCGATGGCAGTGACGATGCGAGGATCGTTGGGTTCCACCGACGAGGGATAGGCGCCGACGAGGCCGCCATCGCGGCCGATCAGGTATTTGTGGAAGTTCCAGTTCGGTGTCGAACCGGGCTTCTCGGCGGCGGCCCAGCGATAGAACGGGTGGGCCTGCGGCCCGCGCACATGGGTCTTGGCGGCGACGGGAAAGGTGACGCCGTGATTCCGGCGGGCCGCCTCGGCGATGGCAACGCCGTCGAGGGGCTCCTGATTGCCGAAATCCGGCGACGGCACGGCGATCACCGTCAGGCCGCGCCCGCCGAAGCGCGTCCACAGAGCCTGAAGCCCGGAGAACTGTCCGGCAAAGCCGCAGGCGGTGGCGGTGTTGACGATGAGGATCGGCTTGTCCGCAAAATCCTTGAGAGCGATCAGCCCGCCTTCCGGTTTCTCGAAGGCAAAGGCCCTCGCATTGCCCTCGCTGGTCGCGGCGCGCGCACCGGTTGCGATGACGCTGCCGAGAAGAAACAGGGCCTGTCGGCGAAGTAGGGTCATCGGGGGTCGCTCCCTGGGCGGACAGAGGCTGGAATCGGCCCGCTTTCGCCCTGACGGAAACTAGTCCGGCGATCCGGACTGTCCACTATCGGGTGCATCGTGGGTGGAACCTTTCGCAAGGGCTCAGCTTGAGCGAGGACCGAGTTCGACCACCGAACCCAGAGCGGAAAGACACGCCCCTATGCGCATCCTGTTGCTTGCAGCGACCCTCGCAACGCCCCTCGTCTTCGCTGGAGCGTCGATTGCCGGTGCTCAGACGGCGGATCCGCAGAATGCGGGCTCGGCTCCGGCTCCGGCGGCCCCCGCCACTCTCAACAACGACCTGCGTCCGACCTTCGTCGCACAGGCGCCGTCCGACCGGGTCACCTCCAAGCTGATCGGCCTGACCATCCAGAACGGCGCCAACGAGACGATCGGCGAGATCGCCGACATCGTTCTCGACGAGAGCAGCACGATCAAAGCCTGGGTCGTCGGCGTCGGCGGATTCCTCGGCATCGGTACGAAATACGTGGCCGTGGATCCGAGCGCCCTGAAGCTCGCCCGAGTCGACGACAAGGCGATGAAGGCGACGATCGACACCAACAAGGATCAGCTCCGCGCCGCGCCGGAATATGTCTATCTCGGTCAGGCCAAGCCCAATTCCGGCGACACCAAGTCGACGGAGACGAGGGCGCCCGATGCCAAGCCGGCGGAAACCAAGACGGCTCCCTGACGCCAAAGGCACGCCGGCATAGCGTGCCTTGGAGCCGTGGCGATGTAACGAGAAGGGCGGCCGAGACAGTGATGTCTCGGCCGCCCTTCTCGTTACCCGATCGGAAGAGTCCTAAAGGTCAATCTCGGTTTCCGAGAGCCTCGCGCACGGTGCTGGCGACCGCGTCGTTTCTGACCTCGTTCGTCACGTAGACGTCGTCATGGCCGTCCTCGATCACCTCGGGCAGAGGGTCGCGCGGAGCTTCGTTGGCGAAGACGATCCGCAGGTCGGGCCGCAGGGCGCGCGCTTCGAGAACAAGCTTGGTCGAACACAACTCGCCCTTGAGGCTGATATCGGTGACGAGCACGTCGACCGGGAGGCCGAGGGCCAGAACCGTCATCGCATCGACGCCGGAATCGACGGTCGTGGCGGCGTATCCGGCACGCCGGATCTGCGATGCCACCTCGTCGCGCCAGTGTTTCTGTCGTCCAGCGATCAGAACCTGAACGCCGTAGGCTCCACCGGTGGAAGCCGTCGGTTCCATGGTCGAAACTCCTCGTTTCCGCCTGGGCGCGCCTGGATCGGCTCAAGCCAGTTCCAGCACGTATCTTCTGTGCGACGCGTCATCGTAGGACACGTTTGCACTGCAGGACAAGGCGTCCGCAGATGTCCGTTGCGTCGGATACAGGAAATCCCCGAGGAGCTTGACTGTTCCCTCGAAAGCGCCCGCCGGTGTTGACGTGGCGGCGGTGGGCGATGCAACACCGCCGCGCCGCCAGAGAATCGATAGCGGCGGATTGCCGGAGCCCGACCGACTGATGTCATCCGCCAAAACTCCCCCCGTCTCGCCCCTCGCACCGAAATCCGTGCCGGACCTGCCGCCCATCGCCGGCGTCGGCATCGCCACCGCGCAGGCGGGCATCCGCTATTCCGGGCGCACCGACGTGCTCTATCTGGCGTTGCAGCCGGGGACACAGGCGGCGGGCGTGTTCACCCGCTCGAAATGCCCCTCCGCACCGGTGGATTGGTGCCGCGAAGCCCTGGCGAGGGAAGGCGCCCGCGCCCTCATCGTCAATTCCGGCAATGCCAACGCCTTCACCGGAGCGCGTGGACGGGACGCCGTGGAACTCACCGCGAAGATCGGTGCCGAGGCGGCGGGATGCCGGCCCGACGAGGTCTTCATCGCCTCCACCGGCGTCATCGGCGAGCCCCTCGACGCGACCAAGTTCGAAGGTGTGCTGAGCGATTGCGCGGCCCGGACCGAGACCGGCCCAGCAGCCTGGGCGGCGGCGGCGCAGGCGATCATGACCACCGACACCTTCCCCAAGCTCGGCACGCGCACGGCGACGATCGACGGGACAACGGTGACGATCAACGGCATCGCCAAGGGCGCGGGCATGATCGCGCCCGACATGGCGACGATGCTGAGCTTCGTCTTCACCGACGCGGCCCTGCCGCAGGTCGTGCTGCAGACCCTTTTGAGCGCCGGCACGCAGACGAGCTTCAACTGCGTGACGGTGGATGGCGACACCTCCACCTCCGACACGCTGATGCTGTTCGCCACCGGAGCCGCCGGCAACGCACCCGTGACCGATCCGGGCGACGCCCGCCTGTCGGGCTTCCGCGCGGCGCTGGACGATCTGCTCATCGAGCTGGCGCAGCTCGTCGCCAAGGATGGCGAGGGCGCGCGCAAGTTCGTCACCGTCAACGTGAAGGGCGCGACGAACGATGCCTCGGCCCACCGCATCGCCATGTCCATCGCCAATTCGCCCCTGGTGAAGACGGCCATCGCCGGGGAGGACGCCAATTGGGGCCGCGTCGTCATGGCGGTGGGCAAGGCCGGGGAGCCCGCCGACCGTGATCGCCTCGCGATCTGGTTCGGCGACGTCCGCGTCGCCCGCGAGGGCGCCCGCGACCCGGATTACAGCGAGGCGGCAGCGAGCGCCGTCATGCGCGAATCGGACGTCGCCGTGACGGTCGATCTCGGCCTGGGCAATGGCACGGCGCGGGTTTGGACCTGTGACCTGACCAAGGGCTATATCGAGATCAATGGGGATTACCGTTCATGAGCCGCTCGTCCGAGCGCGCTCCGCGCCGGTTCCGGATCGCCGTCGCATCCGTTCTGCTCGCCGCCCTGGCGCTTCCCGCATGGGCAGACGAGCACGACAAGCGTGAGAGCCGCATCGTCGTCACCGGCCGCGCCCGCGCCGAGACGCCACCGGATTTCGCCTCGGTTGAGATCGGGATCGAAGCCAAGGGCGCGACGCCTGCTGCCGCCCTCGACGGAGCGAGCAACGTCGCCCGCGCGCTCATCACGCTGTCGGCCGGGTTCGGCGTCGGCGAGAGCGATATCGGCACGACGGCGGTCACCCTCACGCAGGCGACGCGGGAGGTACGCCAACCCGACGGCAGCACCACCGAGAAGGCAGACGGCTACCGCGCCGCCAATAGCGTGCGGGTGCGCCTGGCCGATATGGGCAAGCTCGGCGAGCTGATGCGCAAGGCTTTGGACGCGGGCGCCAACCGGATCGAGGGCGTGGCGTTCGGCCTGAAGGACCCCAATGCGGCGGAGGCGACCGTACAGGTGGCGGCCATGAAGGATGCGATGGCGCAGGCGGGACGCCTCGCCGAGGCCGCCGGTGTGAAGCTCGGAGCGCCCCTGCTGATTCAGACGACGCCCCAGGGGGGCGGGATGCCGATGGCGATGGCGGCGGCTCCGATGCGGTCCAAGCGCTCCGGCGTGCCGGTGCCGCTGGCGGCGGGCACGATCGAGACGAGCGCCGAGGTCTCGGCCAGCTTCGCGATCCTGCCGTGACACAAGACTCCGCCGTGGCGGCGCCTCCGTTCCGCATCCTCCTCGTGGTGGCGGTCGCCCTGGTGGATACGGATAGTCGTGTCCTCCTGGCCCAGCGCCCGGAGGGCAAGCAGCTCGCCGGTCTCTGGGAATTCCCCGGCGGCAAGGTCGAGCCGGGCGAGCGGCCGGAGGAAACCCTGATCCGCGAATTGCGCGAGGAGATCGGGATCGAGGTGAAAGAGGCCTGCCTTGCTCCGCTGACCTTCGCGAGCCACGCCTATCCCGATTTCCACCTGCTGATGCCGCTCTATGTCTGCCGACGCTGGGAGGGCATGGCCCGTTCCATGGAGGGGCAGGCGCTGAAATGGGTGCGCCCGCGCGAACTCAAGGACCAGCCGATGCCGCCCGCCGATGCGCCGCTGATCCCGTTCCTGGTCGATCTCCTCGGACCTTGATGGCTGCACCCTGCCGCCACAGGTTGTCCGTCGGAGGCGGGAGACGGAAAGCATGGCGCGCAAGGCAGCGGTAAAGACGGCCCCCAAGCCGAGCGCGGTCGCGGCGGAGAAGCCGAAGCGCGTCACGCGCAAGACCACGCCGTCGCCCGAGACTTTGGCGCCGCTGGGGCTCGACCGATTGATCGGCCTCGTCCTCGACGAGACTGCGCGTAACCCCGCCTTCAAGAAGCTCGTCACCGCCGCGATCGCCGGATTGCAGGGCCCCGATGCCGTCGCCGCCCTGATCGACAGACGGTTGACTGCCCTCGAACGGGCCCACGGTTACATCGACTGGCAGAAGCGGCGCAGCTTCGCCGCCGATCTCGACGCCACGATCTCCACCATCGTCTCGGAACTGGCTCCCCTCGACGTGGATTCCGCCCTCAACCGGTTGATCCGTTTCCTAGGCGGGGCGCAGGGCGTGCTGGAGCGCGTCGACGATTCCAGCGGCCAGGTGGTGGGCGTCTACGAACGGGCGACGCATGCCGCCGCCGATCTGGCGCTTCGGCTCCCTCCGGCCGAGGCCGCCCAATTGGCCGTGAGACTGGTGCCGCTCCTCGAGACGGACGGGTTCGGCATCCTCGATGCCCTGTTGCTCACGGTGGTGGAGGGCCTGCCCGATACCGCTTTGGAGCCGGTCGACGCGGCCCTCGCATCGGCGACACCGCCGGAACCGAAGGAATCGGGCAAGCCGGCAACCCGCTCGGCCGCCTTCAGCACGCAGGGCTGGGACCGGAAGATGGAGCGCATGCGCCTGCTGCGGATGCGCCAGGCCCTCGCCGACCGGCGCGGCGACGTCGAGGCTTTTATCGCCCTGGAGCAGGCGATCTCCCCCGATCATCCCAACACGATGGCCGTGGCGGAGCGTCTGCTCTCGGCGAACCGCGCCGCCGAGGCCCTCGACTGGATCGGACGGCCGCAGAAGCGCGGAATCGTCGTCGTCACCCGCGAGCAGATGCTGACGGGAAGCTTCGACCCGGACGCGCCCCAGCGTGAGCGGGCCTCCCTCGAAATCCGCATCCTCGACGCTCTCGGCCGCAGGGACGAGGCCCAGGCAAAGCGCTGGGCCTGTTTTGAAGCCCGTCTCGACCGCGAGATGCTGCGCGACTACGTCGCCAAGCTTCCCGATTTCGAGGACGAAGAGGCGCTGGAGCGTGCCTTCGACCATGCGGCCTCTCACGACGATCCCTACCGCGCCCTGCATT
The DNA here is from genome assembly GCF_031843785.1 of Methylobacterium sp. WCS2018Hpa-22. Classification (NCBI taxonomy): domain Bacteria; kingdom Pseudomonadati; phylum Pseudomonadota; class Alphaproteobacteria; order Hyphomicrobiales; family Methylobacteriaceae; genus Methylobacterium; species Methylobacterium sp. WCS2018Hpa-22. The sequence continues at coordinate 22,164 of NZ_JAVTJA010000023.1, read as the reverse complement.
TCCTCGTGCACTGGCCCAAGCGCGATCGCGCCGCGCGCCTCGTCATCGACAAGGCCGCGACATGGGACGGCAACCGCTATGAGATCCTCGCTCCCGCGGCGGAGGCTCTGGAAGAGGCGAGCCCGAAGGCGGCGAGCCTGCTCTACCGCTGCATGATCGACGACATGCTGAGCAAGGGCCGCTCCAGCGCCTACGGTTACGGCGCACGCCACCTCCTGGCCCTCGATGCCCTGGCGCAGCGGCTCGAACCGGGCGACCTCACGCCGGACCACGCCGCCTATCGGGACGCCTTGCGCAAGGCACACGGGCGGAAATCCGCCTTCTGGGAGAAGGCCGGACAATCCCGCGTATGACGGAACTCAGCTCACCTCGATGGCGTCGACCCTGTCCGGATAGAAGGCGAGATGATCCTTGATTTCGGCGACGGCGGGAAACGGAGTCTCGTAGCTCCAGACCGCGTCGGCCCGAACCGTATCGCCGACCGTCAGCGTGTAGTAGCTGGCCTCGCCCTTGTAGGGGCAGTGGCTCCTGCGCGCCGAGCGGGTGAAATGCTCCCAGCGCGCATCGGCGCGGGGCAGGTAATAGACAGGCCCGTAAGCCGCCTCGCGGAGGACGAGGGCGGCTCCGGATTCCGCGATCACGGTTCCGTCTAGGATGACGCGGACGCGCAGAGGGCTCGTCTTGATGGTGATGGGATGGTCCGGGCCGGGCTGTTTCATCGTCGTCTCCTCAGGGATCGCTGGTCGTGCCGGGCGTGATCTTGCCGAGCGTGATCTTGCCGGGCGTGATCTCGGGAACGCCAAGGGCGTCGGCGAGACGGGACTTGGCGCTGCCGGGCTTCAGCGGTTTCTGCTGGCTCTCGTGCGGCGCCCAGCCGGAGAGCCACAGGATCTCGAACGTCGCCCGTAAGCGCCCATCGGGATCGGCGAACCGCTCGGCATAGATCGCGGCCATCCGCATCAGGGTGTCTCGGCGCAGAGGCGTGCGGCGGCGCTCGGTCAGCACGTTGGTGAGGCCCATGGCGCGCAGGTCGCGCATCAGGGCGAAGGGATCGGCGTAGCGCACGGTGATCGTGTCGACATCCGTCACCGGCAGGGCGAAGCCGGCGCGCTGGAGCAGGCTGCCCATCTCGCGCACCTCGGCGAAGGGCGCCACGCGCGGACTGATTCCGCCTTCGATCTCGACCTCGGCCTGCCCGAAGGACTGGCGCAGTTCGGTGAGAGTGCGCCCGCCGAGGAGACAGCCGACGAACAGCCCGTCGGGCTTCAACACCCGCCGCAACTGGGCCAGCGCACCCGGCAGATCGTTGACGTGCTGCAGGGCCAGCAGCGACAGGGCGAGATCGAAACGGGAAGCCGCCAGCGGCAGCGCTTCCGGATCGCCGACCATGAGGGCGAGACCATCGCCGGCCTCTGCCAGTGGCGCCACACGGGTGACGGCGCCGACGCGGCCGGAGCGCAGAAGATGGCGGGCGGGGGCGGAGCTCGGCGTCCCGAGGTCGAGCGCCTCGGGAAAGGGGCGCAGCACCGCAGCGAGACGATCGTCGAGATCCTCGGCGAGTCGCGCCAGCAGGAAATCGGCATAGCCCGCACGGGTGGCGCGCAGGAGGCGGAGACGGGCAAGGGCCGTATCGAAGAGGGGCGGTGGGCTGGTCATCTCGCTCCTATAGCTGGCGCGAAAACGTGATCCTGCCAGCCGGAACGGGGCAGAGCGGCGAGAGGTTGGCGCATCATAACGAAAACCGGAGACCGGATTCATGATTCGACTTCTGACGGGAATCGCCTTGTCCACCCTCGCGGCCCTCTCACTGAATGGGGCCGCCGAAGCCAAGGGCTGCATCAAGGGCGCGCTCGTGGGCGGCGTCGCCGGCCATATGGCCGGACACGGCAAGATGGGGGCAGCAGCCGGCTGCGCCATCGGACACCACAGGGCCAACAAGAAGGACAAGCAGCAGAACCAGGGCCAGCAGCCCGCGGCACAGTAGGGCGCCGCTTTCCGGACGTCGCTTCGCCGGGACAATCTTGCGCAAGGTTTTCCCTTTGCAAGGTCTTCTCCGCGTAAGGTCTTCGCGAAGCGACGAACTGGACCTAAGCACGCATTATGGTGTCCGCCGCCCAATTTCTTCGGCGGGGTGTCCGTTCGATCTCGGCGGGCGCCCTCGGCCTGATCTACCCGCCGACCTGTGCTGGCTGCGGTGCCGCCACCGCCGATCCGCATGCCCTGTGCCCCCGTTGCTGGTCGAGCCTGCGCCTCATCGAACAGCCCTATTGCCCGCGCCTGGGCACGCCGTTTCCCGTCGATCTGGGGCTCGGCCCCCTCTTGTCCCCGCGCGCCATCGCCGATCCCCCCGTCTTCGGGCGGGCCAGGGCCGTCGCGCTTTACGACGATGTGGCGCGTGATCTCGTCCACCGCCTGAAATACGAGGACCGGCTCGATCTCGCCGCCCCCATGGCGCGGATGATGGCATCGGCGGGTGCCGAATTACTGAGGGAGGCCGATTGCCTCATTCCCGTGCCGCTGCACTGGACCCGGCTGTGGCGCCGTCGTTTCAATCAGGCCGCCCTCCTCGGCCGTGGCATCGGCCGCATCGCCTCCCTGCCCTGCGAGACCTCGCTTCTCACACGGGTGAAGGCGACGCGCTCGCAGGTCGGGCTCAGCCGCGCGGCGCGGGCGACGAATCTCCAGGGCGCGTTCCGGGTCCCCGCATCGGCGAAGCCCAGGCTCCAGGGGCGAAGGGTTCTGCTCATCGACGATGTCACCACCACCGGCTCCACCGCCAATGCTGCATCGCGGGTGCTCTTGCGGGGAGGAGCGGCTTCGGTGGACGTCCTCACCTTCGCCCTGGTCGCCGCCGAGGCAGGTTGAGCCAACAAACCGACCTCCGCCCTTGACAGCCGGGCTCCGCCACGGCCTCCCAACTTTCATGACAGGATTGACGTCACGAGACATCGCGGTGATCGGCGGAGGCCCGGCCGGGCTGGCGGCCGCCGAGATTCTGGCCGAGGCCGGTCACCGTGTCACGATCTACGAGCGGATGCCCTCGGTGGGGCGCAAGTTCCTCATCGCCGGGCGGGGCGGCCTCAACCTCACGCATAGCGAGCCGCTGGAGGCGTTCCACCGCCGCTACCACCCTGCGCATGCGTCTTTCGCGAAGGCGGTCGACGCGTTTCCTCCGCAAGCCTTGCGGGACTGGTGCGAGGGGCTCGGCCAGCCGACCTTCGTCGGGTCGAGCGGTCGTGTATTCCCGAAGAGCTTCAAGGCCTCCCCGCTCCTGCGGGCATGGCTGGGGCGGCTCGATGCGTCCCGCGTCCGCATCCTCACACGGCATCTCTTCCTGGGTTGGGAGGCGGATGGAAGCCTGGCTTTCGAGACCCCGGACGGACGCGTCACGGTGGCCCCCCAGGCGACCCTGATGGCGCTTGGGGGAGCGAGCTGGCCACGGCTCGGCTCGGACGGGGCTTGGGTCCCGCTTCTCACCGGGGCAGGCATCGCCGTCTCGCCGCTCAAACCCGCCAATGTCGGCTTCGGCGTGCCGTGGTCGGACGTGTTCCGCGAACGCTTCGCCGGGACCCCTCTGAAGCGCGTCGTGCTCAGGCTCGGCGACGAGACCGTGCGCGGCGAGGCCATGATCACCACGGACGGGATCGAGGGCGGGGCGGTCTATGCCCTCTCACGCCTCATCCGCGACGCGATCGAGGAACGCGGCGAAGCTCGTCTCGTGCTCGATCTGCGGCCGGACCTCAGCGAGGATGCGCTGATGCGACGCCTCGCGACGCACAAACAGGGCGCCTCCCTCGCCACGCGTCTGCGCAAGGATGCGGGGCTCGACCCCGTGGCGGCGGGAATTTTGCGCGAGGCGGCCGGCCGCGCGCTTCCATCCTCGGCGGGCGATCTCGCGGCCCTGATCAAGGCGGCCCCGTTGCGCTTGCTCGCTCCCCGTCCGATCGACCGGGCGATCTCCACGGCGGGGGGCGTCGCCTTCGAGGCCGTCGATCACCGCTTCATGCTGAAAGCGCGGCCGGGGGTCTTCGTCGCCGGCGAGATGCTGGATTGGGAAGCCCCCACCGGCGGCTACCTGTTGCAGGGAGCCTTTTCCAGCGGTCGCGCGGCGGCCGCCGGAATGATGGACTGGCTCGATGAGGCCGATCCGGAACTATAGACGCGTGCAGAACCCGACCATGCCCTTGGCATCGGACGGGCAGGACGCGCTGGCGCCGCCATTGGCGAAGGACGGGCTGCCCGAGGACAGGCAATAGGCCGAGACGAAGGCCTCGCCACTGGCACAGCTCAACTCGCAGCCGCTTGTCGAACACGTCTCGTTGCGGACGGGACGCAAGCTAGAGTTGGCGGCGCTGGCCGTGATGCCAGCTGCCCCCGGCTCGCCCTGAGGACCGGCAGGCCCCCTGGGACCCGTGTCCCCCTTGGGGCCGACATCGCCTTTTGGCCCAACCTCACCCTTGGGACCGACATCGCCCTTGGGACCAACATCGCCCTTGGGACCGATCGGTCCCTGGGGGCCAGTCTCTCCCTTGAGCCCGGCCTCGCCCTTCGGTCCCGTCTCACCTTTCGGCCCGGCCTCGCCCGCGGGGCCCGCAATCCCCTGCGGTCCGACAAGCCCTGCCATGCCCTGGGGCCCGGTTTCGCCTGCGGGGCCCGCATCGCCCTTGGGGCCGGGCTCGCCCGTGGGTGCGCAATTGGCCACCACCGCCTCCCTCTCGTCTTCACCGGCCTTCAGCGCCGCGACGCAGGTAGCCGGCCGGTAGGGAAGGCGGAACAGGAAACGCCCGCGCGAATCGGCCATCACCGAGATGTCTTCGTCGAGAATGACGACGGTGCCGGCCTTGCGCACGCTGCCCGAGATCCGCAGGTCTCCCCCCTCGATCCGCGCATCGTAAACCTGGATCGGCTGCGACGGCGTCACGACCCGCCTGGTCCTGGCCCTGGGCCCCGGAGCCGCTGCGGCATCTGTCGCCGGGGCGGCGCTCATCCCACGGCCTGGCTGGCCGGGGCTGACCTGGCCTGGCGCCTGCGCGAAGGCGGCCCCAGAGAAGGAGCCCACGAGCAGCATCAGGCCAATCAGCGATTTGCCGAACAGGGAGTTGGCCTTCTGGCTGTTTCCGGTCGGGCGATGGAGGGCCTGGCACTGGGCGGCTTGGTCGAGGCGCATGGGCATTCTCTCCCGGCTGATGCGCCGGGGGTCCGGCACGGCGGAGGGACAATGCCGGGTCCGGCCATGGGGTCAAGTCCACAACGAGGGGCTCGAACGCCCTTCCGATTCTCGGCCGTCCACATTCATCCACAGCCGTCCACAGGGGAAACGGCTGTTTGCATTGGGAAATTTTTCAGACCCCTGAAACCTGTTGAGTGTGTTCTTGTTTTGTTCTTATCGTCTGGCGACGGTGCGGACAGGATGGCTTTGGCTCAACGGACAATGCGCGATGAGGGCGAGACGAACACGGACGAGTTCGCGCGGCGCCGAAAGGTTGCGATGGCCGCCCTGCGCGATCACGGGGGAGGACATTCCGACGCCCTCCGCGTCGAGTCGTTGCCCCTGGGAATCGCGCATATCGATTCGGGGCTTCCCGGCAACGGCCTCACTCTCGGGCGACCGCACGAGATCGCGCCGGAAGCCGAGGGCGACGAGGCGGCGGCCCTGGGCTTCACCCTCGCCCTCGTGGCGCGTCACCTGGCGCGGGTGGAGGGAGAGGCGCTCCTCGTCATCGGCAAGGGCCATCCGACGCCCTACGGCCATGGTCTCGCCGGGCTCGGCCTCGATCCGGGCCGCCTGCTGATCCTAGAGGTGGAGAACGACGCGGATGCCTACCGCGCCGTGGAGGAAGCCCTGCGGTCTCAGGGCCTGAGGGCAGTGGCGGGGCTGGTGGATGCCGGCCTGCCGCTGAAACAGAGCCGGCGGCTGCATCTGGCGGGCGAGGCGGCCTCCCGCCTCCTCCTCGTCCTGCGGCCGCCGCAGGCGGAAAACCCGAACATGGCCGCGACCCGCTGGCGGATCGGGTCGGGGGCGGCCCTGCGGGACCGCTTCGGCTGCATCGAGCGGCCCTGCTGGCGGGCGCGGCTCGACCGCTGCCGCAACGGACGGACCGGGGATTGGCTTCTGGAGTGGGATCATGCCGCGCATCGTTTCGGTCTGGCTGGAGCAGTGGCCGCTGACGCGCCTCAGGCGCGCTCGAACACGGCTTGAACACGCGGCGCCAGAAGCGGCCGCGCCCTCCGTCGTGGCCGCCATCGGCCCGGGGGGCCTGCGCATCACGGCAGTGGATGCCGCTGCCTGGGCCCTGGGCCTGCGCCCAGGAGAGCCCCTGGCGCGAGCCCGAGCGAGGATCGGCCCCGGCATCGCCGTCCACCCCGCCGACCCGGAGGCCGATGCCGCCGCCCTCGCGCGGCTCTGCCTCTGGGCCCGTCGCTACACGCCCGTGGTCGCGCCGTTCGGACCGGCAGAGGGTGCTGCCGGCTTCTTCCTCGACGTGGAGGGGGCGAGCCATCTGTTCGGCGGTGAGGAAGGCCTGATGGCCGACCTTTCCGGTCGCCTGTCGGCCAATGCGATTCCCGCCCGGCTGGCCCTGGCCGACACACCCGCCTGCGCTTTCGCCCATGCCCGCCACGGCGGTTCGGCGAGGCCCGTCATCGTGCCGCCCGGAGACAATGCACCGTCCCTGCGCGAGCTTTTCGTCGCCGCATTGCGGATCGAGTCGTCCATCTCGGACTCGCTGCGTCGCCTCGGCCTGCGCCGGATCGGAGCGTTGGCCGACGCGCCCCGCCCTCCCCTCGCCCGACGCTTCGGCGAGACCCTGCTCCTGCGCCTCGATCAGGCATTGGGGAGGAGGCCCGAACCGCTGGTCTCCCTGGCCGAGCCTGCCGCCTTCGGCGCGAGCCAGGGCTTCCTGGACCCGATCGGACATCAGGCCGGCATCGTCGCCACTGCCATCCGGCTGATGCGGGAGATCGCCCCCCGTCTCGCCGCATCGGGCATGGGCGCGCAATCCCTGCGCTTGAGCCTGCATCGGGTCGACGGCATCGAGAAGACCCTCGATCTCGGCCTGTCGGAACCGACCCTGTGCCCCATCCAGATCGGTCGGCTGCTGGACCTGCGCCTCGACCGGCTCGGCCCGGCCCTCGATGCCGGTTTCGGCTTCGAGACCGTGCGGCTCGACGTGACCGGCATCGGCCGGCTGGAAGCGCGCCAGGACTCCCTCGCTGATACGGGCCTCGATCGACGCGCGGAAGGCAACGGAACCGCCCGCCTCGCCGATGCCCTGCGCCAGCGCATCAGGGCCAGGGTGATAAGGGTGAGCCCACGAGCGAGCCATATCCCCGAACGCGCCGACGCCCTGGAACCGTGGCGGGTGAACCATGTGGCCCTCGACTGGGCCGGGCGGGGGAATGCGCGCCCGGGCGGCCCCGTGCCGTCCCGTCCCCTCGTCCTCTTCCCTCGCAGCGAAATAGCCGACGAGGTGTTCTCGCTGGCCCCCGACGGGCCGCCCCAGCGTTTCCGCTGGCGCCGACGTCTGCACCGAATCGCCCATGCCGAAGGACCGGAGCGCATCGCCGACGCCTGGTGGCACGCCCCCGCACCAGCCCGGGACTATTACGTGGTCGAGGACGAATCCGGCCGGAGGCTCTGGGTCTACCGGGAAGGCTTCCACACGGCGCAGCAGGCCGCACGCTGGTTCGTGCAGGGATTGTTCGCGTGAGGGTTCGGCGCCGCCTCCCCTCCCCCCTCTGCGGGGGAGGGTGGCCCTCGCGTCAGCGAGGGTCGGGAGAGGGGAGCGCCGTATCCGGAGAGGTCGCCCCCTCTCCCGCCTGCTCCGCAGGCACCCTCCCCCGCAAAGGGGGGAGGGTTGGAGACATATGACATCTCTAATCTATGCAAGACTCGCCTATGCCGAATTGGCGGTGACCACGAATTTCTCGTTCCTGCGCGGAGCCTCGCATCCGCAGGAAATGGTGGCGCAGGGTGCCGAATTCGGGTTCCACGCCATCGGCATCGCCGACCGCAACACGCTGTCGGGCGTGGTGCGCGGCCATGCCGAGGCCAAGCGCCGGGAGAAGGCGGGCGAACCGACGATCCGCTACCTGCCGGGGGTCCGCCTCGTCACCGAGGAGGGGTTCGAGGCCGTGGCCTATCCGATGGACCGCGACGGTTACGGACGGCTCTGCCGGTTGCTCACGGACGGCAACCGCCGCTCGGAGAAGGGCGCGTGCCGGTTCGGCATCGCGGAGGTGCTCGCGGCGGCAAGGGGCCAGATCTTCATCGCCATTTCTCCGGAGGATTTTCTGCCTCCCGAGGATTTTCTGCCTTCGGAAAACGGCTCGCCGCCGGACATGGCGGACGAGGCCTTCGCCCGTCACCTCGCCGATCTGGCGGAGGCGGCGCCAGGCCGCGTCTTCCTCGGCGTCAGCCACCGCTACCGTGGCGACGAGCGCCGCCGCCTCGGCCGGCTGGCCGGGTTCGGGAAACGCCTCGGCGCGCCGATGGTGGCGGTGTCGGATGCGCTCTACCACCATCCCGACCGGCGCCCCCTGCAGGATGTCGCCACCTGCATCCGCGAGGGCTGCACCCTGGTCGAGGCCGGCTACCGGCTGGAGGCCAATGCCGAGCGCCATCTGAAGCCACCGGAGGAGATGGCCCGGCTCTTCGCGGACCACCCGGAGGCGATCGCGCGCAGTGTCGAGATCGCGCAAGCCTGCGAGTTCTCGCTGGAAGAGCTGAAATACGAGTATCCCGACGAGACCGTCCCCCCCGGCAGGACGGCCCAGGGGCATCTCGAATACCTGACCCGGCAACGGGCGGAGCTACGCTACCCGGACGGTATCCCGGAGACGGTCGAGACTGCCCTCGCCCACGAATTCGACCTGATCCGCCAGCTCGATTACGCCCGCTACTTCCTCACCATCCACGACATCGTCGAATTCGCCCGGAACCGGGGAATCCTGTGCCAGGGCCGCGGCTCGGCGGCCAATTCCGTGGTCTGCTACTGCCTCGGCATCACCTCGGTGGACCCGACCAAGATCCGGCTGCTCTTCGCCCGCTTCATTTCCGAAAGCCGCGACGAACCGCCCGATATTGACGTCGATTTCGAGCATGAGCGCCGTGAGGAGGTGATCCAGCACCTCTACGATCGCTACGGGCGGGAGCGCGCGGCCATCTGCGCGACGGTGATCCATTACCGGCCCCGCAGCGCGATCCGCGAGGTCGGCAAGGTGCTGGGCCTCACCCCCGACATCACCGGCATGATGGCCGATACGGTGTGGGGCTCATGGGGAGACGGCCTGCCCGACCAGCATATCGTGCAAGCCGGGCTCGACCCCGCCAACCCGGCGATCCGGCAGGCGGTGGACCTCGCGATCCAGCTCATCGGCTTCCCGCGCCACCTGTCCCAGCATGTGGGCGGCTTCGTGCTGACGCGGGGGCGTCTCGACGAGACCGTACCCATCGGCAATGCGGCGATGCCGGACCGCACCTTCATCGAATGGGACAAGGACGACATCGACACGATCGGCCTTCTCAAGGTCGACGTGCTGGCGCTCGGCATGCTGACCTGCCTCCGGCGCGGCCTCGACTTCCTGCGCGAGGATTTCGGCGTCGCCTACGAGACCCTGGCCGACATCCCGCCGGAGCAGCCGGACGTCTACGCGATGCTCTCGAAGGCCGATTCCGTCGGCGTGTTCCAGGTCGAGAGCCGGGCGCAGATGTCGATGCTGCCGCGCCTGAAGCCGAAGGAATTCTACGATCTCGTGGTGCAGGTCGCCATCGTGCGCCCCGGCCCGATCCAGGGCGACATGGTCCATCCCTACCTGCGGCGGCGCTCTGGGGAGGAGGAAGTGGTCTTCCCATCCCCCTCTCCCGAGCATGGACGGAAGGACGAACTCGAGGAGGTGTTGAAGCGGACCTTCGGCGTGCCGCTGTTCCAGGAACACGCCATGCAGATCGCGATCACGGCGGCCGGATTCACGCCGTCTGAAGCCGACGGATTGCGCCGGGCCATGGCGACCTTCCGGCATAACGGGCTGATCGTGAATTTCAGGACCAAGTTCATCGAGGGCATGGTCGGGCGCGGCTATCCACGCGACTTTGCCGAGCGCTGCTTCAAGCAGATCGAGGGATTCTCAACCTACGGCTTTCCCGAGAGCCACGCGGCGAGCTTCGCCCTGCTGGTCTACGCCTCGGCCTGGATGAAATGCCGGCACCCGGACGTCTTCCTCGCCGCGATCCTGAATTCGCAGCCCATGGGATTCTACCAGCCGGCCCAGTTGGTGCGGGATGCCCGCGCCCATGGGGTCGAGGTGCGCGGGCCCGACGTCAATGCCAGCGAATGGGACTGCACCCTGGAACCGGCCTCGGAGCAGCGTGGGCCGGAGCGCCGCTTCGCCGTCCGCATCGGCCTGCGGCAGGTGAGCGGCCTGCCGAAAGCCGCCATGGCCCGGCTCGTGGCCCTGCGCGGCAACGGCTATGCCAGCGTCGAGGGCCTCCAGGCCGCCCTGACGCTGCCCCGCAACGCCCTCGAGCGCCTGGCGGAAGCGGATGCCTTCCGCTCCCTCGACCTCGACCGCCGCGCCGCGCTCTGGGCGGTGCGAGCGCTGGAAGGAACGTCGATGCGGGCCAGCGCCGGGCGGGGCGTCCCCACCGACCGGCGCACCCATCTCCTCGATGCGCCGATGCCGCTCTTCGCCTTTCATGCCGACGATGGGCTGTTCCGGGCCGAGCCCGCGGTGGAGCTGCCCGCCATGGCACTCTCCGAGCATGTGGCGGAGGATTACGTCTCCACCGGCCTCTCGCTCAAAGGCCATCCGGTGGCATTCTTCCGTGCGCGCCTCGCCCGCATCGGCGCGATCCCGGCGGCGGCCCACCACGACCCTTCATGGGCGCAGAATGCCCGCGTCACGGTGGCGGGCCTCGTCCTCACCCGGCAGCGCCCCGGCACCGCCAAGGGCGTGGTGTTCCTGACGCTGGAGGACGAGACCGGCATCTGCAACGTCATCGTCTGGAAGAAGGTGTTCGACGCCAACCGGCGCATCGCCATGAGTGCGCGCTTCCTTGCCGTGCGCGGCCGCATCCAGCGCTCAGGGCTGGTGGTCCATCTCCTGGCCGAGCAGTTTCGCGACCTGACGGAGGAATTGCGGACCCTACGGGAGGGCGGCCTCACCCTCCCGCCGGAAACCACGGATTTCGGCGCCCCGCCCGACCGGCGCGTCTACCGCAGTCGGGATTTCCATTGAGGGGCGGTACACATCCCCTCTCCCCGCTGGCGGCTACCGGATTCACCCATCTGCTTTTGCAGGCAGAGCGCGTCCCTCTCCTCCTTGTGGGGAGAGGTCAGGAGTAGGGGTGGCTCCGCCAGCCTCCGCAAGCTGAGGGTCACCCCACCACCCCCACCTCCAACTCCTCCCCACAAGCTCGACGGATCTTGAGCAGGCACGAGATCCGCTGGGGAGGAGGGCTTGCCCCCTCAGGGCCGCAGCAGGACCTTGCCCACGGCCTCGCGGCGCTTGAGGATGCCGAGCGCGTTCTCGTACTCGCTCATTGGGTAGGTGCCGTGGATCTTGGCCTTGAGGCGCCCCTCCGCCACCCAGGCGAGGAGCTGTTCCTGGTTCGCCCGGTGAGCCTCGGGCTCGCGCTCCACGAACACGCCCCAATGCACGCCCTGGATATCGATGCCCTTCAGGAGGGCGAGGTTGAGGGGGATGCGTGGGATATCGCCGGCCGCGAATCCGACGACGAGGTAGCGTCCCTTCCAGCCGAGCGAGCGTAGCGCAGGCTCGGCGTATTCGCCGCCGATCGGATCGTAGATCACGTCGACGCCCCGTCCCTCGGTGAGCTTCTTCAACCCCTCGCGCAGATTGTCCGCGCTGTAATCGAGGCTCATCTCGGCGCCGTGCGCCTGCGCCACCGCGAGTTTCTCAGGCGAGGAGGCGCAGGCGATCACCTTGGCCCCCATAATTACGCCGAGTTCCACCGCGGCGAGACCGACGCCGCCCGAGGCACCGAGGACCGCCAAGGTCTCGCCGGGCTGGAGCCGCGCGCGATCCCGCAGGGCGTGGAGCGAGGTGCCATAGGTGATGGTGAGGCCGGCGGCCTGCTCGTCGCTCACCGCATCGGGGACGGCGGTGAGATGCCGGGTGCCCACCGCGATGCGCTCGGCGCAGGTGCCGTAGGTGCGGTGGACGATGACGCGGTCGCCGATCCTGAAACCCTCGACGCCCTCCCCGAGGGCCTCGATGATTCCCACGGCCTCACCGCCGGGTGAAAACGGCAGATCGGGCTTCACTTGGTAGCGCCCTGCGATGATGAGCGTATCGAAGAAGTTCAGTGCCGCCAGCGTCACCCGCACCACGGCCTCGCCGGGTCCGGGCATTGGATCCGGCAAGTCGGCGATCGCGAGATCCTCGGGGCCGCCGAGCCTGGTGCAGAGCAAAGCCTTCATGCCGATCCTCCCTTGAGCCGCAGCGCCTTTTGCTTGAGCGCGCTTGCACCGATTGGCGGCAGCAGCGCAAGCGTTCGTCGTCAGCGGCGCTCGTAGAGCCCGGTTCAGGCCGGACGCGAGGCCGCGACCATGTAGTTCACTGCCGTGTCGCGGGCCGGTCGCCAACTCCCGTCGAGGGGATTGAACACGACGCCGGTCGTATCGGTGACGGCGAGGCCGCCGCGCGCGATGGCGCGGGACAATTCCTCCGGCTTCACGAACTTGTTCCAGTCATGGGTTCCGCGCGGCAGCCAGCCGAGAACGTATTCCGCTCCGACGATGGCCAGCGCGAAAGAGCGCATCGTGCGGTTGAGGGTGGCGGCGAACAGGAGACCGCCCGGCTTGACCGCCTGGCAGGCACTCGCGACGAAGGCCGGCATGTCGACCACGTGCTCCACCACCTCCATGATCAGGACGACGTCGAAAAGCTCGCCCGCCGCTACCACCTCCTCGATGGTCTGTGAGCGGTAATCCACCGCCACGCCCTCGGCCTCCGCATGGGATCGCGCCACGGCGATGTTGGTGGGGGCCGGATCGAGCCCGGTGACGCTGGCGCCGAGCCGCGCCAGGGGCTCGGACAGGACGCCGCCGCCGCAGCCGACATCGACGATGGTCAGCCCCTTCAGCGGATAGGGCGCGCGCGGGTCTCGGCCGAAGGTTCTGCAGATCGCGTCGCGGATATAGGCGAGACGCACCGGGTTGAAGCGGTGAAGCACCTTCATCGGCCCGTCCTCGGCCCACCAGGTCGCGGCGATCCCTTCGAAGCGCGCGACTTCCTCGGCGTCGATGGAAGAGGGTGCCGCTGGATTCATTCGCCTGACCTTCCGACTCGGATGCGAGCCATCCCGCCCGCATGCCCGATTGTTGACACGTCCGAAGGGCCCTTGTACCCGCCCAGGCACCGGCCGGTATAGCGGCGGGACACGGCTGCGGCGATTGCCGACAACGTCGTGCCCGCAGCGGGCGGCCAGCCTGGAATGGATCGACGCGGACCCGACATGCCCCGTTTGGTAATGAAGTTCGGCGGCACATCGGTGGCGACCGTGGACCGTATCCGCAACGTGGCGCTCCACGTGGCGCGCGAGATCGAGGCCGGCTACGACGTCGCCGTCGTGGTCTCGGCCATGTCCGGCAAGACCAACGAACTCGTGGCCTGGGTCAAGGACGCCAACCCGCTCTACGACGAGGCGGAATACGACGCCATCGTCGCATCTGGCGAGCTCGTCACCGCTGGTCTCCTCGCCGCGGCGCTTCAGAAGAACGGGATCAAGGCCCGGTCCTGGCAAGGCTGGCAGATCCCGATCGAGACCTCGGACGCCCACGGCTCGGCCCGTATCACCGCCATCGATCCCAAGAATCTCGAGGCAGGCTTCCAACGCGGCGAAGTCGCCGTGATCGCCGGCTTCCAGGGCATCCATACCGAGACCGGCCGCGTGACGACGCTCGGCCGGGGCGGCTCGGATACCAGCGCGGTCGCCATCGCCGCCGCCATCGGCGCGGAGCGTTGCGACATCTATACCGACGTCGACGGCGTCTACACCACCGACCCGCGCGTGGTGCAGAAGGCCAAGCGCATGGAGCGCGTGACCTTCGAAGAGATGCTGGAGATGGCCTCTCTCGGGGCCAAGGTGCTCCAGGTCCGCTCCGTCGAGCTCGCCATGGTCCATCGCGTGCCGACCACGGTGCGCTCCAGCTTCGACCCGCCCGACAACGCCCGCACAGGCACCCTCATCTGCGACGAGGACGACATCGTGGAACAGCAGATCATCACCGGGATCGCCTTCTCGAAGGACGAGGCGCAGATCACCCTTCGCCGCGTCAAGGACAGCCCCGGGATCGCGGCCGCGATCTTCGGACCGCTGGCGGATGCCAACATCAACGTCGACATGATCATCCAGACCGTGTCCGGCGACCAGTCGACCACCGACATGACCTTCACGGTGCCCTCGGCCGATTACGATCGCGCCCGCACGATTCTCGATGCCCAGAGCGGTATCATCGAGTTCGCCCAGATCGAGGGCGCCACCGATGTCGTCAAGGTTTCGGCCATCGGCGTTGGCATGCGCAGCCATGCGGGTGTCGCCGCCAAGGCATTCAGGGCCCTGGCGCAGAAGGGAATCAACATCCGCGCGATCACCACATCGGAGATCAAGTTCTCGGTCCTGATCGACGCGGCCTATACGGAGCTTGCCGTGCGTACGCTCCACTCGCTATACGGCCTCGATCAGGCTTGAGCGCCTGCCCTCTCCGCCGCGCATGAAACTTGCGCGTGCGGAACCGGGGACTGAATTCGGATCGAGGAGACCATGCCTGCTGCGCCCGGAGGACCGCGCCTGCTGCTGCGCCGCCTCCGCGAAGCGATGGCGGAGCCGGTCAGTCCACAAGCTCGCCTCGACCGCATCGTCACCCTCATCGCGGCGAACGTCATCGCCGAGGTCTGCTCGGTCTATGTCCTGAGCGATGACAACACCCTCGAACTGTTTGCCACCGAGGGACTGAACCGTTCGGCCGTCCACCTGACCCGGATGCGGGCCGATGAAGGCCTCGTCGGCCTCATCGCCAAGACCGCCGAGCCGCTCTCGCTATCGGACGCCCAGTCCCACCCCGCTTTCTCGTATCGCCCCGAGACCGGGGAAGAGGCCTATCACGCCTTCCTCGGCGTGCCGCTGTTGCGGGCGGGGAATACGCTCGGCGTCCTCGTGGTGCAGAACCTCACTTACCGGGTCTATTCGGAGGAGGAGATCGAGGCGCTCCAGACGACGGCGATGGTGCTGTCCGAGATGATCGCTTCGGGTGAATTGCAATCCCTGGCCCCAGGTGCGGGCTCGGCCGCGCGCCGCGCCGTGAGCCAGCGCGGTGTCGCGCTCGCCGATGGCATCGGCCTTGGCCACGTGGTGCTGCATGAGCCGCGCATCATCGTGAAGCAGCTCATCGCCGAAAACCTGGAGCGCGAGGTCGAGCGCCTGGAGGAGGCCATCGGAGAAGTCCGCTCGGCCATCGACGATCTCGTGGAGCGCGGCGACAGCATCGGCACCGGCGAATCGCGTGAGGTGCTGGAGACGGTGCGCATGTTCGCGCACGACAAGGGCTGGCTGCGCCGGATGCGCGAGGCGGTCCATTCCGGCCTCACCGCGGAAGCCGCCGTGGAGCGCGTCCAGTCGGACAACCGCGCCCGGATGATGCGTCAGAGCGATCCGTATCTGCGCGACCGCCTGCACGACCTCGACGATCTCGCCAACCGTCTTCTGCGCACGCTGATCGGAACGGAGAGCAACGGCACGCATCGCGAGCTTCCCGAAAACGCGATTCTCGTCGCCCGCTCCATGGGCCCGGCCGCCCTCCTCGACTACGATCGCGCCTCCCTGCGCGGCGTGGTGCTGGAGGAAGGTGGCCCGACGAGCCACATCGCCATCGTCGCCCGGGCGCTCGGCATCCCGGCGGTGGGCGAGATCGCCAATGCCACGGCCCTCTGCG
This sequence comes from Methylobacterium sp. WCS2018Hpa-22, assembly GCF_031843785.1. NCBI lineage: Bacteria > Pseudomonadati > Pseudomonadota > Alphaproteobacteria > Hyphomicrobiales > Methylobacteriaceae > Methylobacterium > Methylobacterium sp. WCS2018Hpa-22. The sequence continues at coordinate 6,211 of NZ_JAVTJA010000023.1, read as the reverse complement.
ATGCAGGCGACGCCATCATCGTCGATGGTGTCACCGGCGAGATCCAGGTCCGTCCCGGGCCTGAGATCGAGGCGGCTTATGCCGAGCAGGTCCGCCTGCGCGCGCGCCGTCAGGAACAGTACCGGGCGCTCCGCGACCTCCCCGCCGTCACCAGGGACGGGGTCGCCATCGGCCTGCAGCTGAATGCCGGACTGCTGGTCGACCTCACCCATCTCCATGAGACCGGCGCGGAGGGCATCGGCCTGTTCCGCACGGAATTGCAGTTCATGGTGGCGCAGCGGATGCCCTCGGCCGCCGAGCAGCAATCGCTCTACGAAGCGGTGTTCGCCGCCACCGGCGACCTGCCCGTGACGATCCGTACCCTGGATATCGGCGGCGACAAGATCCTGCCCTACATGCCGGCCCTCGAGGAGGAAAACCCGGCTCTCGGCTGGCGCGCCATCCGCATCGGCCTCGACCGCCCCGCCCTGTTGCGGGTGCAGTTGCGCGCGCTGCTGCGGGCGGCGTCCGGCCGGCCTCTCAAGATCATGTTTCCGATGGTGGCGACGGTGGACGAGTTCGTCCGCGCCAAGGCCATCGTCGACCGGGAGAAGGCGCATCTGCGCCGCCACGGCCATATCCTTCCGAGCGATTGCCGCCTCGGCGTGATGGTCGAGGTGCCCTCACTCCTCTTCCAGATCGACGAGATCGCCAAGGTCGCCGACTTCCTGTCGGTGGGCTCGAACGACCTGATGCAGTTCCTCTTCGCGGTGGACCGCGAAAACCGCCGCGTCGCCGACCGGTTCGACACGCTCAGCGTGCCGGCCCTGCGTGCGTTCCGCCTCATCGCCGAGCGGGCGGCTGCCGCCGGCTGCCCCGTCACCATCTGCGGCGAGATCGGCGGCAAGCCCTTGGAGGCGATGGCCCTGATCGGCCTCGGCTTCCGCAACCTGTCGATGTCGCCCGCCGCCATCGGCCCGGTGAAGGCCATGGTTCTCGGAATCGATGCGTCCGCCGTGGCGGCGGTGATCGATGCCGAGATGGAGCGTTCCAGCGACAGCGCTTCCCTGCGGCCGGTCCTGACGGCCTTCGCCAAGGCCCACGGCGTGCCTATCTAGCGAGCGTGACGGCGCTTACGCCGGCAGCTGAGCTTTTCGCACGTCCGTTCGACATTCCCTTTCCACAGTTGAGAGTATCCTCCGGGCGATGACCCCAATTCCTTCAGACCGTCTCGACGCCATTCTGACGCGGCATGACATCGTCACCGCCACGCTCAGCGCAGGTTCGGCCGATTCCGACAGCTTCGTCCAGCTGTCCCGGGAACTCGCCGAACTCGACGGCGTGGTGGCGGCCATCCATGCCTACCGCGCGGCCGCGACGAACCTTGCCGAAATCGAGGCTCTCATCGACGAGCCGGGGGGCGATGCCGAGATGCGTGCGCTCGCCGCCGCCGAAAAGCCCGATGCGGAAGCGGGGCTCGAGGCGGCACACAAGGCGCTCCAGGTCATCCTGCTGCCCAAGGACGCCGCCGACGAGAAGAGCGCCATTCTCGAAATCCGTGCCGGGACCGGTGGCGACGAAGCCGCGCTCTTCGCCGGCGATCTGTTCCGGATGTACGCGAAATACGCGGATCTGAAGGGCTGGAAGGTCGATGTCATCTCCGAGAGCGAAGGCACGGTCGGCGGCTATCGCGAAGTCATCGCCGAGGTGAAGGGCAAGGGCGTCTTCGCCAAGCTGAAATTCGAGAGCGGAGCCCACCGGGTCCAGCGTGTGCCCGATACCGAGGCCCAGGGACGCATTCACACCTCCGCCGCCACCGTAGCGGTCCTACCCGAGGCCGAGGAGGTCGATATCGTCGTCAACGATGCCGATCTGAAGATCGACACGATGCGCTCCCAGGGTGCCGGCGGCCAGCACGTCAACAAGACGGAATCGGCGATCCGCATCACCCATATGCCGAGCGGCATCGTCATCTTCGTCCAGGAAGAGCGCTCGCAGCACAAGAACCGCGCGCGCGCCATGTCGCTCCTGCGGGCCAAGCTCTACGATGCCGAACGGACGGCAAAAGATGCCGTTCGCGCAGCAGACCGCAAGTCACAGGTCGGTTCGGGAGACCGGTCGGAGCGTATCCGCACCTACAATTTCCCACAGGCGCGGGTGACCGACCACCGCATCAACCTCACCCTCTACAAACTGGAAGAGGTTCTCGCGGGTGAAGCGCTGGACGAACTCGTGGATGCCCTCATCACTGAGCACCAGGCCGAACTCATGGCCGCCGAAGGCATGGCGTGACGGAAGATGGTCTGAGTGACTCTCGCGTGACCGGGGGCGGGGCGGATGGAACAGGCATCGACCCATGGCTGTCTCGCTCGCAGGCGCTCAGCCGGATCACGGCGGCTTTCCGCGAGGCCGGGATCGATGGCGGGGCCAGCGATGCCCGATTCCTCTTCCTTCACGTCCTAGGCATCACTCAGACCGAGCTCGTCCTTTCCGGCGCGGAGACTCTGGGCGAGCAGGGCGCCAAGCGGCTCGGCGAGGCAATGCAACGGCGCCTCGCGGGTGAGCCCGTCGCCCGCATCCTCGGCGAGTGGGAGTTTTGGGGTCTTCCCTTCATCCTGAACGCCGCGACCCTGGTTCCCAGGCCCGATACCGAGACGATGGTGGATGCCGCACTGTCGCTTCATGCTACCCGCGACCGGCCCCTACGCCTCCTGGATCTCGGAACCGGATCCGGCTGCATCCTCATTGCGCTCTTGAGCGAATGGACACAGGCATTCGGCGTGGGTGTCGACCGCTCGCACGAAGCGCTCGGTTGCGCCCGTAGCAACGCCCGGATGAACGGTGTGGGACGGCGTGCCGCTTTCCTTGCCGGCGATTGGTGCTCCGCTCTCGGCAAGCCGTTCGACGTCATTCTCTCCAACCCGCCCTACATCCCGAGCGCCACCATTCCGATGCTCTCCCGCGAAGTTCGCTGCCATGATCCCATTGGCGCCCTCGATGGCGGGGAAGATGGCTTGTCCGCCTACAGGAAGATCACCGCGGAGGTGAGCGGGGCGGCGGATGGCCGGCGCCTGCTCGCGCGGGATGGGGCCCTGGTGTTCGAGGTCGGTTACGATCAGGCGGAGGACGTCGTCCGGATCGGCCATGAGGCGGGATTCGCGCAAGGTTCGATCCGGCACGATCTGGCCGGTCACGCCCGCGTCGTCATATTATCGGGCCTTTGACCACCGGAAACCGCGAGAAGGCTCGGAAAAAAAGCTTGTTGTGGGCTTGGGGAGCCGCTAATGTCACAGTCAGGTCGCGAACGGTCCGTTAAGGCGGATCGAGGTAGAAATGTCGGCGGCGTCTAGCACGCGATGTTTTTAGACGATCTCCCCACCATCGAGCCGATACGCACGAGATTCCGTGTGGAAGCTTGATGAACTGAGTTCCAGACATCCGATCGACGCCGAGATGCGAGCGTGGGAATCGGTTGGCCGGACATACGGCGAGCACGGCACAATCGATCGCGGAACCATCGACCGGATCTTACGAGGACAGGAAAGAGCCCGAGCGGGTTCATTCTCCTTCGCTCGTAGCCCCGCCGCATCATCAGACGCTCCGATTTGAACGAGGGTCAATCGAGACCGATGAGACCAAACCAGAATAGACGGATGCGCGGTCGCAACCGCCCCAAAGGTCCCAATCCGCTGACGCGTTCCTACGAGTCCAACGGGCCGGATGTAAAAATCCGCGGGACGGCTCAGCACATCGCGGACAAATACGCCCAGCTGGCGCGTGATGCGCAAGCGAGCGGCGATCCGGTGGCGGCCGAGAATTACTTCCAGCACGGCGAGCATTATTTCCGCATCATCTCCGGTGCCCAGGAGCAGAACCGCCAGCAGAATGGCGGTTACGCCCGCAACGGCTACGATGACGACGAGGATGGCGAAGACGAGGGCCAGGGCACGAGCCAGGGCTATGCCGCCAACGGTTACGGCAACAGTTACGGCGAGGAATACGGCGATCCGGCGCAGCAGCCGCAGCCTCAATCCTACGAGGCGCCACGCCAAGACTCGCGGCAGGATTCCCGGCAAGATTCCCGCCCCGATCACCGCCAGGACTCCCAGTCCGACCAGCGAGGCCCGCGGCGCGACCGCTTCCAGAATCGTAACGACCGCCCCCAACGTTTCGAGAACAATCGGGACGGTCAGCGCCAGGACGGTGGCCGGCAGGACGGGAACCGACAAGACGGTTCGCGCCAAGACGGTTCGCGCTATGAGGGACACCGTAGCGACGGTGGCCGCCAGGAGTATAACCGGCAGGATTCCTTCCGTGGCGAGAATGCCCGGCAGGATAATCCGAGGCAGGACAATCCCCGGCACGAGCAGCCGCGGCAGGATTACGGCCGCCAGGATCAGCCGCGCACGGACTTCAACCGCGCTCAGAACCGCAACGACAGCTCCCGCTACGAAAGCCAGCGCAGCGAGTTCCAGGGCAACGACACCGCGCCGAAGCCGGACCAGGTGTCTCAGGACGTGTCTCGCCAGGAAGCTCCCCGGCAGGAGGCCTATCGCCAGGACAATCCTCGACAGGAGCCTGCGCTTAGAAACGAGCCTGTGAGACAGGATCCACCGCGTCAGGAAAACCAGCGCCAGGAAAACCAGCGCCAGGAGAGCCCGCGCCCGGAATCCTCGCGCAGTGACAGCCGGCGTTCGGAGACGGCTCCGCGCCGTTCCCGCCGCCGCGAGGAACCCGATCTTCGCGCTGAAGACGATGTCAGTGCCTTGCCGGCTTTCCTGACGGCAGCTCCTCGTCCGGCCACTGCACCGGTGGCAGAACGCTTTGTCGAACCCGCTGGCGAAGCGGAGCCGAAACGCGATCTCGCCGGAGAGGTGACGAAGGACGATTCAGCTCCGGCAGCACCGAAGCCGCGTCGTCGCCGTCGTCCTCGCTTCGAGGGACCGGAAGGCTCAGAGGGCGGCAGCACGAACGCCGACGATACACCCTCCACCGTCGAATAGTTCGCGAAGAACCGCGGCCTATTCCAGGCGCGGACAACCGGATGAAGTTTTGCAAAAGCCGCCCTCTCATGTGGGGCGGCTTTTTTCTTGCCGCAGACAAAAGTCTTGCTGCTCTTTCATCCACGCCAATCGCAATAGGCACGGACGTGATGGCGCTGCCTGCGGCGGCGTCTAATCTCTCCGAATGGCGCTATCTCCCAAATCCAGGAATGATCGGAAGGCGGTAAAGCGACGCCGTGGAGAAGATCGAACCGCTCGATGACGCGGCCGTCGCGGTCTTCTGTCAGCTCCTCGGTATCGGTGATGAGGCAGACATGTGCCCGCAGACCCGCCAAACCCCGGAGATGCGTGGCGACGATCTCGGCTCCCAACCCATGGGGAAGCGGAATGCCACGGGACTCGAACCAGTCCACGGGCAGGATCGGCAGTTGTGAGAGTAGATTGGCGGAGACGACGAGATCGACATCGTCGCTGTTGAATACGGCAAGAGGATCGGCATGCCGCTCCCCCTCCCCTCTCAGCCAGTTCGCGCATCCGCTGAGATCCACGATCTGCAGGCTGACATTCGCATGGCGGCGCGCCATCCATCGGGCTGGCCAGGGATGGATCATGTCCACCAGGATCACACGCTCGAAGCGTTCGGCCAAATACGACAAGGGTACATCGTCGAGAAGGCCCGAGCCTAGGATCACGGCGGTGCGACGGCGGACGAGATCCGCACAAGACTGCATGATAGCGGATCGGGCGGCCGCGAGGTGATCCGCCCACGCCAGACGGCAACGGCGCGAACGTGACAGCAGCCGAACGCTCTCACTCAGATATCCGAGCCTCCTCTGCGCGCGCGATGCCGGCGTCGTCAGATAGTGGATGGCCTCGATCAGCATGGATGCCTCACGGCTCGACGAGGGACCTCATCTTGGGCCAAGGATCGAGTTTGTTCGCGGAAGAACACCCATGGGAGTGGAGTTCGCTGGAACTTAAGCGCGGCTGTTACGGTTCATCGAAGTGCAAAAGCACTCCATTGATCAGGGAAGCACCGTGTCGAGCCTTATCCGTATTCTCCTTGCCATTTTTCTCCCGCCGATTGCAGTGCTTCTGACGGTTGGGATTGGCGTGCAGTTCTTCCTGAACATCCTGCTGTGCATTCTGTTCTACCTGCCTGGCTCGATTCACGCGCTTTGGGTTGTGATGCGGTCTCGGTGATTGGTGCTGGGGCGTTGGAGGTTGGG
>NZ_JAVTJA010000022.1:0-73063 GCF_031843785.1 Methylobacterium sp. WCS2018Hpa-22 | reverse complement strand
GATGCGCTGTCAGATCTTTCCAGGCCGCAAATGCGTTCTCACACAGCCTCGGTGGTGAGCGGACCGGCCGTTCTCCGCGAAGATCGAGGATGGAGCTGCCGTTTCGGTTGGATCACCGAGTTACGTTCGACATGTCCGCACCGCGCGCAAGGTGAACAGCCACACGAGCAGGGCCGCAGCGCTGAACGTCGCTCCGAGCGCCGAGACACCGGGCCAGCCAGCCCAGGCACAGATGGACGTCGCAGCAGCGGCGCCGAGGGCGCTGCCCACTGCATAGAACACCATGTAGCCGCCGATGAGCCGGCTGCTGGCTTCGGGACGCAGGGAGACGATGAGGCTCTGGTTCGTGACATGAACGGCCTGCACGGCGAGATCGAGCAGGACGACGCCAAAGATCAGGGCCGGAATCGATACCGACAGCAGCGCAATCGGCGCCCACGATACGAGCAGGAGCATGAGAGCTAAGCCTGTCGTCCATTGACCATGGCCCCGGTCCGCGAGCCGCCCGGCCCCCGTCGCGGCCATCGCTCCCGCCAGGCCTACGAGGCCGAACAGGCCAATCCAGGTATGGGAATAGGAGAAGGGCGGCGCACTGAGCGGCAGCACCAGCGCGGTCCAGAATGTGCTGAACGACGCAAAGATCAGAAGCGCGAGAACACCGCGAACCAGCAAGACCGGCTCGCTGAGGAACAGGATGGGGACGGAGCGAAGTGCAGCGACGTAGCTGCCGGTTCCGGCCGGGATCCGATGCCGTGGCAGGACGCGCACGAGCAGGCCGACGAGGGCGAGCGACAGGATCGCGGAGACCAGATAGACCGCTCGCCAGCCACCGATATCGGCCAGTATCCCGGCCGCGAAGCGCGCCGCCAGGATGCCGATCACGATGCCGCTCGTGACTGTACCGACCACCCGACCTCGTTCGGTCGGTGTCGCGAGCGTCGCGGCGAATGCGACCAGAACCTGAACCACGACGGCGAGCAACCCAACCGCCGCCATGCCGGCGAACAGGATCGCTCCGGACTTGGCCGTGGCCACCGCCACCAGCGCGAGCACCGACAGAAGCCCCTGGCCGAGGATGAGGCGACGGCGGTCGATGAGATCGCCGAGCGGCACGATGAAGATCAAGCCCAGCCCGTAGCCGACCTGGGTCAGGGTCACCACGAGCCCGATCGCGGCAGGCGAGATGCCGAACTCCTGCGCCATCGCATCGAGCAGGGGCTGGGCGTAGTAGATGTTGGCGACGCCCAAGCCGGCGGCGACGGCGAAAATCAGGATCGTCGTCCTGGGCAAGGCCCCCTCCGGCTCGGTAGAGGTTCGCTCATCTCTTCCGTGCGTCATGGCGGTCCTGTCGATGACATCCGATCTGGTTTTATCTTGAGACCACTTGTGACCGGCCCATTCCAGTTCTAAATTGAGACCAGCTTGGAACGGGAGCGTACCTTCGTGGCAAAGCGCGTCAGCCTCTGGAACGCCGGGTGCCCGGTTGCGCGCGCGCTCGATGTCATTGGCGACTGGTGGTCGCTCCTCATCATCCGCGATGCTTTCGACGGTGTGCGGCGCTTCAGTGAGTTCCAGACTGGTCTCGGCATCGCCAAGGGTATGTTGGCGACCCGCCTTCGCGACCTGACCGAACGGGGAATTCTGGAGACGGCGCCCGCCTCGGACGGGACCGCCTACCGGGAATACGTCCTGACGGAGAAGGGGCGCGGCCTTTTCCTCGTCATCGTCGCGCTTCGACAATGGGGGGAGGCTCATCTCTATGGGCCGACCGATCGCCGGTCTCGCTTGGTCGATCGTGAAGTCGGGGCTCCGGTCGCTCAACTCACCTTGCGATCCGCCGATGACCGTCGTCTCGGTTGGTATGACACGCGGGTGCTGAAGCCCGACGTCACCTGACAAGGTGACGTAGCGACATCGAAAGCGGATAAACCGCATGTTGGAGCGGTCGTTTCAGCCCATGATCAATGTCCGCTCTCAGCGGATGGCGGCGGCCGCAGGGCCCGTCGACGTCGGGTCGAAAGCGGACCCGGCAGCGGGCACCAAACGTCGGAGTTCCGCCAGCAGGTCTGACGGATTCAGACATCTGCCCGACGGCTGTTCCCTCTATCCAGGAAGATTCGACAGGCGCGACCGCCACCCGTCCCCTGGAAAAGGAGGGGAACTCATGCTGCCCGCCAGATGGGTGAATGCCTGAGCCCCCCGGGGCGAGCACATGCCGGAACGGACAGACGTCCGAGATCGAACGCGCTATCTCGTGGCGGCCGGAATGGCATCGGTTCGCGAGGATCGCCCGGAGGCAAGGCGACCCGCCATCGTCACGTTGGGGACGCTCTTTCCGGACGGAGCGGCGCGAAGCCGGCCGTGGCCTCACTCGTCCGTGGAGAACATCTCGTCGAAGGAATAGCCGGAGCCGCGCACGGTGCGGATCGGGTCGCTCTGGCGCGGGCGGTTGATCGCCTTGCGCAGGCGGCCCACATGGACGTCCACCGTGCGCTCGTCGATATAGACGTCGTGGCCCCAGACCCCGTCGAGCAGCTGCTCGCGCGAGAACACGCGGCCGGGGCTCTGCATCAGGAATTCGAGGAGCTTGAACTCGGTGGGCCCGAGATGGATCTCGCGGCCCTGCCGGCGGATGCGGTGGCTGACCCGGTCGAGTTCGATATTGCCGGCCACCAGCAGGTCCGACACATGGGTCGGCTTGGCCCGGCGCAGGAGCGCACGCACCCGCGCGAGGAGCTCCGGCACCGAGAACGGCTTGACGATGTAATCGTCGGCGCCGGTGCCGAGGCCACGGATGCGGTCGCCCTCCTCGCCCCGCGCCGTCAGCATGATCACCGGCAGCCGCTCGGTCTCCCGCCGTGCGCGGATGCGGCGGCACAGCTCGATGCCGGACAGGCCGGGCATCATCCAATCGAGCAGGACGAGATCGGGAACCTGCTCCTGAAGACGCAGATCGGCCTCGTCGCCCCGCGCGGCGGAATCGACGACGAAGCCCTCCGCTTCCAGGTTGTAGCGGAGGAGGAGAGTGAGGGCCTCCTCGTCCTCGACGATCAGGATGCGCGTGTTCATGCGGATGTTTTCAGGGTGATGGCGACCGTCCCGGATGGACGCGACGGCCGCGCCGAGCGTGTGCTGGAGCGGCCGGCAGGGGCAGCGATCAGGCGCTGGCGGGCATCGACACGGTGGCGTAGTTCGACGCGTCGTTCTTCGGGCGGTCCCGCTCGGCGAGCTCGTTCGTGCCGGTGACGAGATAATGGATCGTCTCGGCGATGTTGGTGGTGTGATCGCCGATCCGCTCGATGTTCTTGGCGCAGAACAGGAGATGCGTGCAGAACGAGATGTTGCGCGGATCTTCCATCATGTAGGTCAGGAGCTCGCGGAAGAGCGAGTTGTAGAGGGCGTCGATGGAATCGTCGCGCTCCCACACGTCGAGGGCGGCCTTCACGTCCTGGCTGCCATAGGCGTCGAGGACGTCCTTCAGCTGCTCCTGCACCAGATCGCCCATATGCTGGACGCCGATGACGATCTTCTGCGGCTGGATCTGATCGGCGATGGCGACCACGCGCTTGGCGACGTTCTTCGACAGGTCGCCGATCCGCTCGAGATCGTTCGAGACGCGGATCGCCGATACCGTCTCGCGCAGGTCGATGGACAGCGGCTGGCGCTTGGCGATGAGCAGGATCGCCCGCTCCTCGACCTCGTGCTGGATCGCGTCCAGACGCTTGTCGGCGGCGATGACAGCCTGGGCCAGGGGTACGTCCCGGCGCACCAGGGCATTGCCGGAATCGGTCATCATCTTCTCGGCGATCCCGCCCATCTCGGAAATCGAGCGGCGCAGGTTTTCCAGTTCCGTGTCGTAGGAACTGACGATGTGGTTGGGCATGCTCGCACTCCTCGACCGAGGCCGCCCCTGGCAGCCCGCATCGCATAGGATCGGGACCGGTGCCGCGGAACGCGGCCCCGGCGGGCTCAGCCGAAGCGGCCGGTGATGTAGTCCTGGGTCTGGCGCTTCTCGGGGTTCATGAAGATCCGTGTCGTCGGGCCGAATTCGACCAGCTCGCCAAGATACATGAACGCCGTGAACTGCGAGATGCGCGCGGCCTGCTGCATGTTGTGGGTCACGATGACGATCGTGAATTCCGAGCGCAGCTGCTCGATCAGCTCCTCGATGCGGCCCGTGGAGATCGGGTCGAGGGCCGAGGTCGGCTCGTCGAACAGGATCACCTCGGGACGCTGGGCGACGGTGCGGGCGATGCAGAGACGCTGCTGCTGACCGCCGGAGAGACCCATGCCGGATTGCTTGAGCTTGTCCTTCACCTCGTCCCAGAGGGCGGCCTTGCGCAAGGATTCCTCGACGCGCACGTCGAGATCGGCCTTGGGCAGCTTCTCGTAGAGACGCAGGCCGAAGGCGACGTTGTCGTAGATCGACATCGGGAAGGGCGTCGGCTTCTGGAACACCATGCCGATGCGCGAGCGCAGCTCGTTCAGATCGACCTTCGAATCGAGCACGTTCTGCCCGTCGAGGAGGATCTCACCCTCGGCGCGCTGCTCCGGATAGAGGCTGTAGATGCGGTTGAAGGTCCGCAGCAGGGTCGACTTCCCGCAGCCCGACGGGCCGATCAGGGCGGTGACCTGGCGGTCGTGGAAGTTGAGGTTTACCGACTTCAGGCCGTGGAACGAGCCGTAATAGAAGTTCAGGTCCTTCACAGCGATGCGGATGGGGGCCTGATCGTCGGCCTGGTGGCGACCGGTCAGCTGGGCCTGCGTGATCGCGGGAGCGGCGTTCATCGGATGCGTGTCCTTGTCGAAAACGGGGTGGGACGGGGGCGCGGGATCAGCGCGCCCGCTCGCTCTTGATGACGAAGCGGGCCACGATCGACAGGGCGAGGATCGTAGCGGTGATGAGGAGGGCGCCGGCCCAGGCGAGCTGCTGCCAGTTCGAGTAGGGCGAGAGTGCGAACTGGTAGATCATCACCGGAAGGTTGGGGATGCCGCCCATGAGGTTGGGCGAGAACCAGCTGTTGTTGTTGAGCGCGGTGAAGAGCAGCGGCGCGGTCTCGCCGGCGATGCGGGCGAGCGCCAGGATGATGCCGGTCACGATGCCGGCGCTGGCGCCGCGCCAGGTGATGCTCTTGATGACGATGGAGGGCGGGGCACCGAGGGCCGCGCCGGCCTCGCGCAGGGTCGAGGGCACGAGGCGCAGCATGTCCTCGGTGGTGCGCACGATCACCGGGGTGGCGATGATGGCGAGAGCCACGCCGCCGGCCCAGCCCGAATAGGTCCCCATCGGCCGCACCATCAGCGTGTAGACGAACAGGCCGATGAGGATCGAGGGGGCCGAGAGCAGGATGTCGTTGAGGAAGCGAATCACGTCGGCGAGCTTCGAGTTGCGGCCGTACTCGGCGAGATAGGTCCCGGCCATGACACCCACCGGCGTCGCGATGACGATGCCGATGAGAGTGAGGACCAGGCTGCCGAGGATGGCGTTGGCGATGCCGCCGCCTTCGGAGCCCGGGCCCGGCGTCGGCTCTGTGAAGAGCAGCGGCGAGAAGCCCTTCATGCCCTCCACGATGAGCATGAGCAGGATCGAGCCCAGCACGACGATACCGATCAGCGTGGCGACGGTGCTGCCGACGATGAGGAGCTTGTCGGCGACCCGGCGGCTCGACCGGACCCGGCTGACACGCGCCGGGGCCGCGGTTGTGGGGAGAGTGGTGACGGCGTCCATGATTCGGGCTCCCGGGGTCAGGCGACCTTCACGCGCCGGACGAGCAGGCGTGCGATGATCAGGACGATGAAGGTGATGATGAAGAGGATGCAGCCGAGCGCCATCAGCGAGTTGAGCTGCAGGCCGTCGGCCTCGTTGAACTCGTTGGCGATGCGCGAGGCGATGGTGGAGCCGGGATCGAAGATCGAGCCGGAGAGGCGGTTGGCGTTACCGATGACGAAGGTCACCGCCATGGTCTCGCCGAGCGCGCGGCCGAGGCCGAGCATGACCGCGCCGATGATCGAGACCGAGGCCTGCGGCACCAGCACGTGGCGCACGACCTCCCAGGTGGTGCAGCCGATGCCGTAGGCGCTCTCGCGCAGCACGGTGGGGATCTGGTCGAGCATGTCGCGGGTGATCGAGGCGACGAAGGGCACGATCATGATCGCCAGGATGATACCGGCGGTGAGAATGCCGACGCCCGAGGGGACGCGGGCGTAGAACAGCGTGCCGACGATGGGCATGCCCTCCACTACGCTCGAGACCGGCATCTGCACGTAATGGGCGAAGAGCGGGGCGAAGATGAACAGGCCCCACATGCCGTAGATGATGCTCGGCACCGAGGCGAGGAGCTCGATCGTCATCGAGACGGGCTTGCGCGCCCAGCCGGGGCAGAGCTGCGTGAGGTAGACCGCGATGCCGATGGAGATCGGCACGCCGATGAGGAGGGCGAGGACGGCCGAGACCAGGGTGCCGACGATGGCGACGAGAGCGCCGTACTGCTCCTGGCCGATGTTCCAGGAGCTGGAGGTGATGAAGCCGAGGCCGAATTCCGCGAAGGCCGGCCAGCCGCCATAGGCGATCGAGGCGAGGATGCCCGCGAGGAAGAGGAGGACCAGCAGCGCCGACGCGTAGGAGGCGGCGCGGAAGAGCTGGTCGCCGAGGCCGCCCGGCTTCTTGCGAGCGGGGGAGCCCGTGCGGGCCAGCGAAATCTGTTCAGTCAAGGCGGCCATCCGACGTCTACTTCTTCACCTTGAGGGGTCGTATCGCGTGGGGAGACGGGTGGCGAGGTGTGTCGCCATGTCTTCTCGTGGAGCAGGCCCGACGCTTTCGCCGGGCCTGAGAGGGTGGTTCGGTCCGTGAGGACGTGCCTTAGAAGACGGGCTTGCCGTCCTTGCCCTTGATTTCCTTCCACTCGCTGTGGACGAGGGCGACGACGTTGTCGGGCAGCGGCACGTAGTCGAGATCGACGGCGAGCTTGTCGCCGTTCTTGTAGGCCCAATCGAAGAACTTGAGCACTTCCGCGGACTTGGCGGCGTCGGCCGGCTCTTTGTAGACGAGGATGAAGGTGGCCGCGGTGATCGGCCAGACTTCGTCGCCGGCCTGGTTCACAAGGGAGATGCCGAAGCCGGGAGCGGCCTTCCAATCGGCGGAGGCGGCGGCAGCCTGGAACGCCTTGTCATCCGGGGCCGGGAACTTGCCGGCCTTGTTCTGGATCAGGGTGTAGCTGAGCTTGTTCTGCTTGGCGTAGGCCGATTCCACGTAGCCGATGGAGTTCGCGACCTGCTTGACGGTGGCAGTGACGCCCTCGTTGCCCTTGCCACCCTGGCCGGCGGGCCAGCTGACCGTGGTGGCCGCACCGAATTCCTTCTTCCAGCTCTCGGAGACCGCGCTGAGATAGGTGGTGAAGATGCTGGTCGTGCCGGAGGCATCCGAACGGTAGACCGGGGTGATCGGCGCGTCGGGGAGCTTCAGGCCGTTGTTGAGGGCAGCGATCTTGGGGTCGCTCCACTTGGTGATCTTGTTCGCATAGATGTCGGCGACGAGTTCGCCGGTGAGCTTGAGCTTGCCCGGCTCGACGCCGGCGATGTTCACCACGGTGACGACGCCGCCCATGACGGTGGGGAACTGGACGAAGCCGTCCTTCTCAAGGGCGGGGCCCTTCAGCGGGGCGTCGGTGGCGCCGAAATCGACGGTCTTGGCCTGGATCTGCTTGATGCCGCCGCCGGAGCCGATGGACTGGTAGTTCAGGCCCGTGCCGGTATCCTTGCGGTAGGCTTCAGCCCATTTCGAATAGACCGGGAATGGGAAGGTCGCGCCGGCACCGGTGATGTCGGCGGCCTGGGCGACGGCGCCGAACTGTGCGGTCGCGAGCCCGATGGCGAGGGCGAAATGGAAGGGTTTCACGGTGGCTCTCCGTAATCTGTCCGGGCGCTGTACGTGCCGCGCTGCAAGAGCAATCCTGCTGCAGCGCACCGTTACCCGCCCGATCATGCTGGCTCTATGACGGAGCCATGACAGATCGATGACAGGAGCCGGCCGGCGACCGCTCAGGCGCTGTAGGACAGGGGGAAAACACGGTATGGACCGGGGCTCGAACGAGCGCGGCACGGTTTGACGGGCTCGTGCGTTATACGATTCGGCGATGTCGACGACGGAGCAGCCCGTCTCGCCAGCCGTCCTGGAAGGTCAGCATCTTGGAGAACGAATCGAGCATGACACCCGCCGGGGGTGATGGCGATGCCGATTTCCTCGCCCTGCACGAGCGCAGGGAGGACCTCGAACGCGACCTCGCTTTCGCCCAGCAGCGCCGTCAATTCGGGACCGATCCGGGCGAGGTGGAGAAGGCGGGCCAGGACGAGCGCGCCCTGCTGGCGGAGCTCGACGCGGTGATGACCCTGATCCGCGGCGCCGAGTATCAGCGCATGCCGGGAGCTCGCCGCTGGTAGCGGCGACCTCCGGAGAACGGGATCAGCCCACGCGGCGGCGATCGCGTTCCTTGTGCCGGAGGCGCAGGAGAAGGTCGATCTGACCGTCGGGGATCGGCTGCGTGTCGAACGTGTCTTCGTAGATCGCCCGAAGAGTGCCACCGAGATGGTGACGGGTCGGACTCGATAGGATCGGCATCCCATCCGCTTCGTTCACAGGCCGGGGATCGGTCTCACCGTCACCCAGATCCATCACGCGATCTCCCGATGTGCCGACGCGTTTCGCTAAGATTCCCTGCGTCGTGCTCGCATCATCGGCGAAGATGGTTAACCAAAGGTTAAGATTGCGCCTCACGCATCCGTGGATTGAAGAAGTCGCGCCGCCGCCGCGCGGGCCTCGTCGGTCACCGTGGCGCCGGCCAGCATCCGGGCGATCTCCTCGCGCCGCGCCGGGGCTTCGAGGGGCGAGACGCGGGTGGCGACCCGGTCGCGGCCCTTCACCGGGTCCTTGGCGATGAGGAAATGCGTCTCGGCCCGCGCGGCGACCTGAGGGGCATGGGTCACGGCCACGACCTGCACCCCGGCGGCGAGACGGGCGAGGCGGGCGCCGATGGCATCGGCCACGGCGCCGCCGACGCCGGTATCGATCTCGTCGAAGATCAGGGTCGGAGCCGAGCCCTTGTCGGCCAGCACCACCTTGAGGGCCAGCATGAAGCGCGAAAGCTCGCCGCCGGACGCAACCTTCATCATCGGGCCGGGCCGCGTTCCGGGATTGGTCTGGGCCCAGAACTCCACGCGCTCGTAGCCCGCCGGGTCCCGCGATTCGGGATCGGTGACGATCTCGGTGATGAAGCGGGCGCGCTCCAGCTTCAGGGGCGGCAATTCGGCCTTCACCGCGAGGTCGAGGGCCTTGGCGGCCTTGCGACGCCCCTCGCTGAGCTTGGTCGCGGCCTTGGCATAGGCGGCCTCGGCCTGGGCGAGGGTCGCCTCCAGGCCAGTGAGAGCCTCCTCGCCGGCATCGATGGCGGCCACATCCGCCTCGTAGCGCTGGCGCAGGGCGGCGAGGTCGTCCACCGGCACCTGATATTTGCGGGAGGCCGCACGGAGGGCGAACAGCCGCTCCTCGACCTGCTCCAACTCGCGCGGATCGAATTCCGATTCGCGCAACGCCGTGTCGAGGACGGAATGGGCCTCGTCGAGGGCGGCGAGCGCGGCATCCAGGGCGGCGATGCAGGGCTCGACCAGGGCCGGGATCTGGCTCGCCCGCCGCTCCAGCTTGCGCATCGCCGAGGAGAGGTGGGACACGGCCGAATTCGGGCCGCCCGCCGCCTCGATCGCCTCGGTCAGCTCGCGGGCCACCTTCTCGCTCTGCTGCATGACCATGCGGCGCTCGGCGAGGGTGGTTTCCTCCCCGGCCTGGGGATCGAGCGTTTCGAGCTCCGCCGCCGCATGGCGCAGGAAATCGACCTCCTTGCGGGCGGCCTCGACCCTGGCGCGATGCTCGGCCAGGGCGGAGCGGGCGGTGCGCACGCGCTTGGCCGCCTCCCCCACCGCCGCCAGGGGCGCGTGCAGGCCGCCGAACGCGTCGAGGATGGCGCGGTGGGTGCCGGGATCCGCCAAGGCGCGATCGTCGTGCTGGCCGTGGATCTCCACGAGGGTGGCGCCGATCGCCCGCAGCACCTGCACGCCGACGGCCTGATCGTTGACGAAGGCGCGGGTACGGCCGTCCGCCATCTGCACGCGGCGCAGGATCAGGTCGCCCTCGGTGTCGATATCGGCCTCGGCCGCGAGGCGGCGGGCGGGATGGTCGAGGGGCACATCGAACACGGCGGTGACGCCGCCCTGTCCTTCACCATGGCGCACCAGGCCGCCGTCGCCGCGCCCGCCCAGGGCCAGCGCGAAGGCGTCGAGCAGGATCGACTTGCCCGCGCCGGTCTCCCCGGTCAGGACGCTGAGGCCTTCGCGGAAATTCAGGGCGAGCTTATCGATGAGAACGATGTCGCGGATCGCGAGCTGACTCAGCATGCCGCGGGTTTGGCCTCGTTGGATACGGTGGCCACGTCTTACGGCGAAGCGGCGGCGGCTTCACTCGAAAAATGGCCCACGAACGAAAGCGTGTCGTCGCGGGCCGGATCGAGCGGCTAGGGCTCGTTTGTCGCCGAACCGGTATCCGCTTCGGCGTAGAGCGCTCAGCGCGCGTCGGCGGTGCGGCCGATGACGCCGCGATAGACCTTGCTGAGCCAGGAGGACTTCTCCTCGCGCGGCTCCAGGCCACCGTTCTGGAGGAGCGCGAACGCATCCTTGTACCAGGGGCTGTCGGGGAAGTTGTGGCCGAGCACGGCGGCGGCGGTCTGTGCCTCGGCGGTGATGCCGAGCGCCATGTAGGCCTCCACCAGACGCTCCAGCGCTTCCTCGGCGTGGCGGGTCGTCTGGTACTTGCTCACCACGTCGCGGAACCGGTTGATCGCGGCGGGGAAGTTGCGGCGCTCCAGGTAGAACCGGCCGACTTCCATCTCCTTGCCGGCGAGCTGGTCGCGGGTGATCTGGATCTTGGCCTTGGCATCGGCCGCGTATTCCGAGGTCGGGTATTTCTGGACGAGTTCCTGCAGACCGGCCAGCGCCTTCTCGGAGCGGTCCTGGTCGCGGGTCACGTCGGGGATCTGCTTATAATGCGACATCGCCATCAGGTACTGGGCGTATGCCGCATCCTTGCTCGCCGGATGGCGCTGCAGGTAGCGCTTCGAGGCGTTGATCGCGTCGTCGTATTTCTGGCCCTCGTAATTCGAGTAGGCCGTCATCAGCAGCGCTTTGCGCGACCAGTCCGAATACGCATAGGCCTTGTCGAGTTCGCCGAACTTCTTCGACGCGCCCTCGAAATCCTTGTCTTCCATCTTGGCCAAGCCCTCGCTGTAGAGCTTGTCGGCCGGGACGTCGGGAATGACCTCGGGCTTGTACTTCTCGGCGAAGGGATTGATCGAGTCGAGGGTGTCGCAGCCGCCGAGGCCGAGGCCGCAGAGCGCCAGGAGCACGAAAGCCGTCGCCCCGCGGTTACGATCGTTGAGACGCATTCCGGTTCCCCCAACAGATGCGCCCGGCAAGGGGGCCGCATCGTCAAGCCATACAAATGTCGGTCGAGCGGCTGACGGCACGGTGCCACGGCCCATGTGCCTCTATGGGGCACACGCGACCTCGCCTCTTGTCACGGACGCTTTACCAGTGGCGTCCGATTTGGGCGTGAAAGCGGCGGCCGAGAGGCTGACGCAATCGAAGCGAGGGTGTTGCTGAGAGGTTACAGGTCGCTGGCGAAGGCGGCGAGGCCGAGACCGACGCCGAATTCCGGGCGGGAGGTCTCGCGGCGGGCGCCGGCTGCTTCGAGGATCGTGTAGTTGGCGCGGTCGGCGAAGAGCGCGTCGAGGACGCCGACATTCATCCGGTGGCCGCCGCAATAGGAGCGGTAGGCGCCCTGGATCGGCAGTCCGGCGAGGGCCAGGTCACCGACGGCATCGAGATACTTGTGCCGCACGAACTCGTCGGCGTAGCGCAGGCCCTCGGGGTTGACGACGGCGTTGTCACCGACCGCCACGGTGTTCTCGAGGGAGGCGCCGAGAGCGAAGCCGGCTTTCCAGTAGCGCTCCACGTCCTTCATCATGCCGAAGGTGCGGGCATTGGCGATTTCGCGGCGGTAGGAGGCGGGGTTCAGGTCCATCGCCTTGCGGCTGCGGCCGATTACCGGGTTCTCGAAGTCGATCTCCACGTCGAGGCGGAAGCCGCGGTCGATGGGGCGGAGTTCGGCGAAGGCGCGGCCTACCTCGATGCGGACGGTGCGGAGCACCTTGATCCAGCGGCGGGGCGCCCCGCAGGTGGTGATGCCGATGGCGTCGATGGCTTCGACGTAGAGGCGGGCGCTGCCGTCCAGGATCGGCATTTCCGGCCCGTCGATCTCGACGAGGACGTTGTCGATGCCGAGCCCGTAGAGGGCGGACATCAGATGCTCGATGGTGGCGACCGCGCCGCTCTCCACGTCACCGATGACGGTGCACAACTCGGTGGCGGAGACGCAGGCGTGGTGGGCCTTGATGAGCCGGTCGTGACCGGTGGGCATTCCGGTACGGAGGAAGCAGATTCCGTGATTGGCCGCAGCGGGATGGAGAGTGATCTCCACCGGCTTGCCGGAATGGACGCCGATGCCACGAAGCGTGGCCGGGCCCTTGAGAGTTGTTTGTTGGTTCGTCCGCATTCCCTAGCCCTCGGCCGTGATCAGGCTCGCTCTCCCTGGATTACGGGATTGCGCCGCCTCTGCGATCCGTCCGCTGCTTGAAGCCCCTGCGAGCGCTGACGGCGAAACCGCCGCGCCTTTTTCGTTCCAAAAATCGTATACGCGGGGCCCGAAGCGTTAGCCAAATCACGCTTTCTTACGCTCTGTTACAGACACGCTTTCCGGAGACGTTCTGGATAACCGTTTTCGGTCAAGGACTTAAAACGAGGTTAAGCCCGGGGTCCTGAGACCCCGGGCTTGTTGCATAAACACCGCTACGGACGCTTAGCGTGGCGTTTCAGTTCGCCTGACGACGGAGGAAGGCCGGGATTTCGAGCTGGTCGTCATCCATCAGACGGGGCTGGGGAGCCACACGTCCCTGTGGATCGAGGTTGCCCTGAGCCGGACGGTAGGCCGGAGGAGCCGCAACGGGTGCCCGCTTGGCGTATTCCGGCTGGGGCGCCGGCTGCGGGGCAGGCGCGCGCATCTGCGGCAGCGGAGCGGTCTCGGCCTCCTCGCGGCGTCCGCCGAAGCCGACGGTGGCAAGGCGGCGCAGCAGCGTCATCCGCTTTGAATCCCCTGCCGGCTCGGCCGGCTCCACGGCGTTCCTGGCGCGAAGCTGAGCCTGGCCGGGCATCGGCAGATCCTGGATCTGCGGCATGCGCGGGGCGCGGGCCACCGCCACCGCCGGACGCGGCGGCACGAACGGGCCGGCGGCCTGCTGCACCGGGGCCGGAGCCTGGACCGGAGCCGGAGCCGGCTCGTAGGCCACGGCCGTCCGCGACGGCATCTGGGTCAGGACGACCTCGTCGTGAACGATCGGGGCGGCGGGAGCTTCCATGCGCACGGATTCGGGGGCCATGGCCGCCGGCTCGGACGCCACCGGGCGCGGGGCCTGCGGCTGGACCGGCGCCTGGGGCGCGGGGGCGTTGCCGGTCAGCGGCTGCTCTTGTCCGGGGGCACGAAAGGTGGGGGCGGGCTGTGCCGCCCTGGCCCTCGCTTCCGCACGCAGGCGCTCGGCCACTTCAGCGATCCGCTGCTCGGTCTGGACGATCTCGGGGTTGTTCTGCGAATGCGCGGTGATCAGCGCCGGCTCGATGCCGGTGGCGACCACGGAGACGCGGATGATGCCGTCGAGGCTCTCGTCGAACGTGGCGCCGAGGATGATGTTGGCGTCCGAATCCACCTCTTCGCGAATCCGCGTCGCGGCTTCGTCGAGCTCGTAGAGGGTGAGGTCGTTGCCGCCCGTGATCGAGATCAGCAGGCCGCGCGCGCCCTTCATCGATACGTCGTCGAGGAGCGGGTTGGCGATGGCGGCTTCGGCGGCGCGGTTGGCGCGCTTCTCGCCGGAGGCCTCGCCGGTGCCCATCATGGCCTTGCCCATGCCGCGCATGATCGCGCGGACGTCGGCGAAGTCGAGGTTGATGAGGCCTTCCTTGACCATCAGGTCGGTGATGCAGGCGACGCCCGAATAGAGCACCTGGTCGGCCATGGCGAAGGCGTCGGCGAAGGTGGTCTTCTCGTTGGCGACCCGGAACAGGTTCTGGTTCGGGATCACGATGAGGGTGTCGACGGCGGCCTGGAGCTCCTGGATGCCGGCTTCGGCGGTGCGCATGCGGCGCACGCCCTCGAACTGGAACGGCTTCGTGACGACGCCGACGGTGAGGATGCCCATGTCGCGGGCGGCGCGGGCGATGACCGGAGCCGCACCGGTGCCGGTGCCGCCGCCCATGCCGGCGGTGATGAAGCACATGTGGGCGCCGGAGAGCTGGTCACGGATCTCGTCGATGACCTCGTCGGCGGCGGCCGAGCCGACTTCGGGATGCGAGCCGGCGCCGAGGCCCTGCGTCACGCCGAGACCCATCTGGATCACGCGCTCGGCCTTGGAGGAGGTGAGCGCCTGGGCGTCGGTGTTGGCGACGACGAACTCGCAGCCGAGGAGGCCCGATTCGATCATGTTGTTGACGGCGTTGCCGCCGGCTCCGCCGACACCGAAGACGGTGATGCGGGGCTTGAGTTCGCGGATATCCGGCGCTTGCAGACTGATGGCCATGGTGTCGAGCCTCTCGTGCCTTTCACGTTTCATTTGACGGCCTCTCGGTGAGACCGCCGATGTGCTTGTGTCGGGTCCGGCGCCGATCCCCTTCTGGGGCGTCGGGCAACCGGTCCCGGCGTTCCTAGAAACTCTCGCGCAACCAGCGGTACACGCGGGGGATGTAGCCGTCGGTTCCGGTGCCCGCGAAGGCGCTGTGCCCGCGCGGCTCGAAATGTTCCGCATGCGCCACCTGCGGGTAGACCAGCAGGCCGACCGCGGCGGAGAAGGCGGGGCCCTTGGCGGCCTCGGGAAGGCCGCGGATGCCGAGCGGCCGGCCGATCCGGACCTGACCCTGCATCACCCGGCGGGCGACCTCAGGCAGTCCGACGAGCTGGCTCGCGCCCCCCGTCAGCACCACCCGGCGGCCGGCCTGGGCGGCGAAGCCGGCATTGCGGAGACGATCGCGAACGAGTTCGACGATCTCCTCCACCCGGGGCTTGATGATCCGCACGAGGTGCGAGCGCGGCACGTGGGTCGGTGCGTCGCCCTCGTCCTCGCCGACGCCGTGGACCGCGATCATGTCGCGCTCGTCGGAGGCGGTGGAGATCGCCGAACCGTAGAGGGTCTTGAGACGCTCGGCCGCCACCACGCGGGTGGAGAGGCCGCGGGCGATGTCCATGGTGACGTGGTGGCCGCCCACCGCCAAAGCGTCCACATGGACGAGGTGCCCGCCCTCGAACACGCCGAAGCTGGTGGTGCCGCCGCCCATGTCGACGACGCAGACGCCCATCTCGGCCTCGTCGTCGACGAGGGCGGAGAGGCCGGCGGCGTAGGGGGTGGCGATCACCGCCTCGACGCCGAGATGGCAATGCTCCACCGCGAGCATCAGGTTGCGGGCGGCGGCCGCCTCGGCCGTGACGACGTGGAGGTCGACGCCGAGCGACTCGCCGATCATCCCGGTGGGGTCGATGACCGCGCCCTGGCCGTCGATGGCGTAGCCGGTGGGAAGGGCATGGAGCACGGTCCGGCCGTGGCTGACGCCATGGGCGCTCGCCGTCTCCAGGGCGCGCTCGACATCCGAGCTCATGACGGTGCCGGTGCGGACACCGACATGCGCCTCGAAATGCTGCGAGCCGAGGCGGCCGCCGGACATGTTGACGATGACCGACTGGACCTCGACCTTCGCCATCCGCTCGGCGGCATGGACCGCCTGGCGGATCGCCCCTTCGGCGGCTTCGAGATCGACGATGGCACCGCCCTTGAGGCCGTGCGAGCGCTGATGTCCGATGCCGATGATGCGGGCGAAATGGGTCCGTCCGCGCAGGGTGGTGAGAGCCTCGGCCGGCTGGAGCTCGGCGATGAGGCAGACGACCTTGCTCGTGCCGATGTCGAGCACCGAGAGGATGGTGCTCCGGCGCGCGGAGAGCGGTTTCATACGCGGCGTCAGGCCGTGTTGCGCGTGCATCGGATTACCGGGCGAAGGAGGCGGGAAGGGCGGGCTGGCGGGACGCGAGAAGCGCCGGACGAATCGTACGGCTCATGTCTCTGTCCCCTTGCCCTTCGGCTTCTTCTTCTGGGATTCGGCGCGGGTGGCGGCCGCCTCCTCCGTGAGCCGCACCACCACCCGGTCGGGCAGTCGCAGGTCCACGGCGATGATGTCCTTCTCGAGGATGCGGCTGTCGCGCTCGAGCTTGGCGAGGCGGGCCAGGGCCTCGGCGGCCCCGGTCTCGGGCAGGCGGATGTCGACGCCGTCGAGCTTCAGGGTCCAGCGCCGGCCGGAGACGTAGGTGCCGGCCTTGACCCGCTCGCCGAGATCACCCGCCGCCTCGATGAGGGCGAGGTAATCCTTGAGGCGCTCGTTGGCTTCTTCACCCACCACGAGGGGGAGCGCGGCGTAACGGTCGTCGCGCATCTCGTCGATGACGGTGCCGTCGGCGGCGATGACCGAGATCTCGCCGTTGCGCTGCCACAGGGCGGCGGGCTCACGCTCGACCTGGTTGATGACGATCTCGTTCGGATAGACCTTGCGCACCGAGACGCTGGCGATCAGCGGCACGTCGAGGAGGCGCTGGCGCGCTTCGGCGACGTCGAGGAAGACCACGGAAGAATGACCGTCGATGCCGGCGGCCTGCAGCACTTCCCGCTCATAGAGCCGGGAGATGCCCGAAATGGTAACGCGCTCGACGCCGAAACCGGCGAGGCGGGCGAGGACGTCGGAGGGACGGCCGTTCTCGAGCACGAAGCGGTCGTAGCGGCCGCTGGCGACGAAACCGGTGATCGACAGGGCGGCGAAGGCCACCGTGACGGTCAGCGTGCCCGCATGACGCGGGATGCGCCGCTCGATCGGCTGGGCGAGCCGCGCACGGCGCGACCGCATGAAGGGGCGTACCAGCCGGGGCAAGCGCGCCGCCAGACCGGCGACGAGCGAGCCCGGACCGGGCGCGGGGGTTCCGTCGACGCCAGCCTGACCGGCTGCGTTCAACGACCCAGAGTAGCGTCCTCCACCATCCATCGGACGAGCTCACCGAAACTCAAGCCAGCGTAGGCTGCGATCTCCGGCACAAGGCTCGTCTTGGTCATCCCGGGCTGCGTGTTGACCTCCAGGACGACGAGGGCACCGGTTCCACCCGGTGTGTCGTCGTATCGAAGGTCCGCA
Organism: Methylobacterium sp. WCS2018Hpa-22; assembly: GCF_031843785.1. Classification (NCBI taxonomy): domain Bacteria; kingdom Pseudomonadati; phylum Pseudomonadota; class Alphaproteobacteria; order Hyphomicrobiales; family Methylobacteriaceae; genus Methylobacterium; species Methylobacterium sp. WCS2018Hpa-22. The sequence goes on along the minus strand of NZ_JAVTJA010000022.1, from coordinate 55,702 downwards.
CGGCTGATGCCCCGGCATCCAAGTGCTTGATGCGCCGTTAACGACAACTCTTGGACACGCTGGTAAATTTTTGGTTTAATTTCTGCCGGGAGAACGTGGATCGACCCCCCCTCGGCGTACTTCGCATCGAAGTCGTACCACTCCCCCGAGGCGGGCTTGATCTCGATGACACCGAGGGCCTTGTCCCCCATCACCGCGCAGGTGAGCTCGCGGCCAGCAATGTAAGTCTCTGCAAGGACTTGCTCCCCATAGACCCACTCGTCCGAGGCGAGAATCTGGGGCGGATGGGAGCGACCGTCCCGGACGATGATGACGCCCATGGAGGAGCCCTCGGCGATGGGTTTGATCACGTAGGGAGGAGTTAACGGGTGTGCCTTCGCGGCATCATGACGGTTAACGATCAGCCCCTCCGGTACGCTCACCCCGGCCGCCTTCATGATCGTTTTGGCACGTTCCTTATGCATCGCCAGGGCCGAGGCCAGGACGCCCGAATGGGTGTAGGGGATGCGCAGGATCTCCAGCAGCCCCTGGATCGTGCCGTCCTCGCCGGCCGGGCCGTGCAGGGCATTGAGGGCGACGTCCGGGCGCAGGTCGGTGAGCACCGTCGCGATATCCGTTCCGACATCCACCTGCGTGACGCGGAACCCCTCCCCTTCGAGGGCTTCCGCGCAGGCGCTGCCCGAGTTCAGGGAAACCTGACGCTCGGAGGACCATCCGCCCATCAGGACGGCGACGTGCTTGGACATTTCCAATTCCTTCCGATGCCGCGCCTTTGGCCATGGCCGTGACGCGCTCGACCTTGGTTCTGCTCGGCAGACGGCCTCGTGGTTCCGAGAATCGTTGTGCCGAGAATCGTCGTGCGATTCGGGCCGCCTCTAGCCGGGTGTCGAGGCCGGGACACCGATTCGCTTGATCTCCCAATGCAGCTCGACGCCGGACGTCTCGCGCACCCGGCGGCGGACCTCCTCGCCGAGCCCCTCGATATCGGCGGCGGTGGCGCCGTCGCGGTTGATCAGGAAGTTGCAGTGCATCTCCGAGACCTTGGCGCCGCCCATGGTGAGCCCCCGGCAGCCGGCCGCATCGACGAGCTGCCACGCCTTGCCGCCCGGCGGGTTCTTGAAGGTCGAGCCGCCGGTGCGCTCGCGGATCGGCTGGGCCGCCTCGCGCGCGGCGGTGACGCGGTCCATCTCGGCCTCGATGGCGTGGCGGTCGCCGGGACGGCCCCGGAACAGCGCGCTCGTGAAGATCACGTCCTCGGGCGAGGCGCTGTGACGGTAGGTGAAGCCCATTTCCGCATGGGTGAAGCACCGCAGCTTGCCCGTGCGGTCGATGCCGCGCGCCTCCACCAGCACGTCGGTCGTCTCCCCGCCATGGGCACCGGCATTCATGCGCAGCGCGCCGCCGATGGAGCCGGGAATGCCCCGGAAGAAGGCCAACCCGTCGAGGGACGCCTCGGCCGCGGCCTTGGCGAGGCGCATGTCCGGCACCGCGGTCCCGGCCCGCAGGGTCTCGCCGTCGATCTCGACGGAACCGAAGGCCTTGCCGCCGAGCCGGATCGTGACGCCGGGAATGCCGCCATCGCGGACGATCAGGTTCGAGCCGAGGCCGATCACGGTGACCGGAGTTTCCGGGTCGAGGGCGCCCAGGAGGTGCGCGAGGTCCTCCTCATCGGCCGGCGTGAACAGCACCTGCGCCGGCCCGCCGACGCGGAACCAGGTGAGGTCGGCGAGCGACGGATTCGCCAAGAGCCGACCACGCAGGGCGGGCGCTGCGGCGCGGATGGCGGGGGTGATGTCAGGAAAGGCGGTCATCGAATCTCTTGCCTTCCGGCGCATTCAACGGAAAGTTGTCGGCGTCTGCAACAGGTGGTGGCATGGGCCGTACGATCGTCTACACCCGTCCCGCGGCTCGGGCGCTCGTCCGTATGCCGGCCAATACCGAAGCGCAGATCCGCGAGAAACTGCGAACGCTTGCCGACGATCCCACGGCTCTGTCCAATAACATCAAGGCTCTGAAAGGGGCCGAGGGTTTTCGCCTGCGGATCGGCGATTGGCGCGTGATCTTCACGATCGAGCCGGATCGGGTCATTGTGCATGCCGTCGGTCCCCGCGGCTCGATCTACGGGTAGGATCCAGCATCATGACCATCGTGCGCACGCAGACGCCGTCCGGCGAATCCATCGTCATCATGCCCGAAGCCGAGTTCGAGCGGCTGGCCGCTTTGGCCGAGGATGCGTCGGACCTGCAGACATTGGCCACGTCGCAGACCCGGCTCGCTTCCGGCGAGGACGAGATGCTGAGTGAGGCCGATCTCGATGCCATGCGGCAGGCACCATCTCCGCTCGCCTTCTGGCGCGCACGACGTGGCCTGTCGACGACCGAACTCGCGGCGCGCAGCGGCATTTCCCATGCGGCTCTGACGGCCACCGAGGACGGCACCGGGACGAGCGACATCGTCGTCCTTCGGGCGCTGGCCGACGCGCTCGGCGTCGAGGTGGAAGACCTCGTCCCGGCCGCACCGGTGATCTGAGCGGGGCTCACCCCTGCAACGCCGCCAATTCGCCCGGCAGGGCGTAGGCCCATTGCGTGATGTTGCCGGCGCCGAGGCACACGACGTAATCGCCGGGCTTGGCGCGGGTGGCCACGAGGCCGGCGAGGTCTTCGGTGCGCTCCAAGGCGAGGGCATCGCGGTGGCCGCGCGACTTCAGGCCCGAGACGAGGCCGTCGCGGTCCATGCCCTCGATCGGGGCTTCGCCGGCCGCGTAGACGGGGGCGACGATGACCGTGTCGGCATCGTTGAAGCAGGTGCAGAAATCGTCGAACAGCGAGGCGAGCCGGGTGTAGCGGTGCGGCTGGACGATGGCGACGACGTTGCCCTCGGTGGAGGCACGGGCGGCCTTCAGCACCGCCTTGATCTCCACCGGATGGTGTCCGTAATCGTCGAAGATCAGCGCGCCGTTCCACTCGCCGGTCTTGGTGAAGCGGCGCTTGACGCCGCCGAACCCGGCCAGCGCCTTGCGGATCGCCTCCGGCTCGACGCCGAGCTCGTGCGCGACGGCGAGGGCCGCGGTGGCGTTCAGCGCGTTGTGCTTGCCCGGCATGGGGAGGACCAGATCCTCCATCTCCATGCGGAAACCGGGGCGCCGGTCGCGGATCATGACGCGGAAGCGGCTCTGGCCGCCGCGCAGGTCCACGTCGATGAGGCGGACATCGGCCTGGGGGTTCTCGCCGTAGGTGATGATGCGGCGATCCTCGATATGCCCGACGAGATCCTGCACCACCGGATGGTCGATGCACATGACGGCGAAGCCGTAGAACGGGATGTTGTCGATGAAGCGCCGGAACGCGTCCTTGACCGCCTCGAACGATCCGAAATGGTCGAGATGCTCGGGGTCGATATTGGTGACGATGGCGACGTCGGCGGGAAGCTTCAGGAAGGTGCCGTCGGATTCGTCGGCCTCCACCACCATCCACTCGCCCTCGCCCATGCGGGCATTGGTGCCGTAGGCGTTGATGATGCCGCCATTGATGACGGTGGGGTCGAGGTTGCCGGCATCGAGCAGGGTGGCGACAAGGGAGGTCGTGGTGGTCTTGCCATGCGTGCCCGCGATGGCGACGCAGGATTTGAAGCGCATCAGCTCCGCCAGCATCTCGGCGCGGCGCACCACCGGCAGGCGGCGCTCGCGGGCGGCGATGAGCTCGGGATTGTCGCGCCGGATCGCCGTGGAGACCACCACGAGGGCGGCCTCCTCCACGTTCTGCGCGGCATGGCCGATGAAGGTCTTCATGCCCTTCTCGGCCAGCCGTCGCACATTGGCGTTGTCGTTGGCGTCCGACCCCTGCACCGTGTAGCCGAGATTCGACATGACCTCGGCGATGCCGGACATGCCGATGCCGCCGATGCCGATGAAATGGATGGGGCCGAGCTTGTCGGGCAGCTTCATGGTGTGACTCAGTCTCGTCGTGTCGCGGAGCGCGTGAGGGCGCCCCGGCTCGGAATCAGGTGCGGGCCGCCGTCTCGAGGACGACATCGGCCAGCCGCTCGGCGGCGTCGTGGATGCCCGCGCTTTTGGCGGCTGCGGCCGCCGCGGTCAATTTTGCCGGATCGGTGAACAGGTCGAGGAGCTCGGCCGTGAGGCGATCCGGCGTGAAGGCGCTCTGCTGGATGGCGAGCGCCGCGCCGATCCGGCTGAGCGTCGCGGCATTGGCGGCCTGGTCCTGGTCGAGGGCGCCGGGCAACGGCACCAGGATCGACGGCCGCCCCATCGCGGCGAGTTCCGACACGGTGGACGCGCCGGAGCGTCCGACGACCAGATGGCTGCGGGCCATGCGGGCCGGCAGGTCCTTGAAGAACGGCGCCGTCTCGAGACCGGCGAGGCCGAGGGAGAGGTAGAGGTTCTGGACCTCGGTGAGGTCTTCGGCCCGCACCTGCTGCACCAGCATCAGCCGCGCGCGAAGGTCGGCGGGCAGCTGGGCGATGGCTTTCGGCACCACCTGCCCCATCACCGCCGCGCCCTGGCTGCCGCCGAAGACGAGGAGATGGCGCTCATCCGCCTCGCCCACGGGCGGGTAGGGCGTCCGCGCGGCGGCGAGCACGGCGGGACGGAGCGGGTTGCCGGTATGGGTGTGTGGGGCGGTGGCCTTCAGGGGGATGCCACGAACCTCCGCGAAGCCGGTGGCGATGGCGCGCGCGCCCCGCGCGAGGAAGGCGTTGGCGCGCCCCATCACCGCGTTCTGCTCGTGCAGGATGGTCGGAACACGCAGGATCTGCCCGGCGAGAACCGGCGGCACGGTGGGATAGCCGCCAAAGCCCACGATGGCGGCCGGGTTGATCCGACGGATCTCGCGCGCGGCCACGCCGAAGCCGCGCCCGAGGGTGAGGAGCGCCCCCGCCCGCTTCACGATGGAGCGGCCGGACGGCGTCGCCGAGGCGATGGTGACGATCTCCGAGGCGGGAAACTCGCCCGCGATGGAATCGACGCGGGCGTCTGTCGCCAACACCACGCGGACGCCCCGCGCCCGCAGGGCATGGGCGAGGCTTTCGGCCGGGAAGAGATGGCCGCCCGTGCCGCCGGCACAGAGCAGGATCGTCGGCGTCATCACGGTCACCGCATCACTCCGGCGACGGTGGCGGGCGCAGTGCCCGGGGGCTTCTGGCTTAGGGTCGACATGCGCGGCCGCTTGCGGGTGAGCGCCACGAGGAAGCCCATGCCCAATGCCAGCGAGATCAGCGACGACCCGCCATAGGAGACGAAGGGCAGGGTCATGCCCTTGGCCGGCATCAGCCGCACGTTCACCGCCATGTTGATGCAGGCCTGCAGGCCGAACAGGGTGGTGAGACCGGTGATGGCCAGGCGCGAGAAGGTGTCGTCGGTGCGTCGCGCCAGCTTCAGCCCCCGCATGACGATATAGGCGAAGAGGCAGACGAGGCCGAGGCAGACGATGACGCCGAACTCCTCGCCGGTGACGGAGAAGATGAAGTCGGTATGGGCGTCGGGCAGGTGGCGCTTGGCCACGCCCTCCCCCGGGCCGGTGCCGAACCAGCCGCCGGAATTGAAGGATTCGCGCGCCCAGTATTCCTGGAAGCTGTCGCCGGAATCCTTGTCGAGGAAGCGGGTGATGCGCTCGCGCACGTGATGCAGGAACTGGTAGGCGAAGCCGACGCCGACGAGGCCGGCGACACCGAGGCCCGCGACCCAGAACCAGTGCAGGCCGGCTACGAAGAACAGCGAGCACCAAACGATGGTGATCAGCATGGTCTGGCCGAAATCCGGCTGCAGGATCAGCGGCACGATGGTCACGGGCAGGAGCAGGATCGCCAGCAGGCCGCCGGGCATGTCACGGCGCTGCGCGCCTTCGGAGAACGCCCAGGCGGCGACGACCACGAAGGCCGGCTTCACGAATTCAGAAGGCTGCAGGCCGAACGGGCCGAACTGGATCCAGCGATGCGCGCCCTTGATCTCCGGTCCGAACTTGCCGGCGAGGATGCAGAGGGTGACGCCGACGATCCAAGTGGCCAGGGCCACGCGGCGGATATGGCGCAGGGACAGGAACGACACCGCGACGATGATGAGGATCGTCGGGGCGAGGTACATCGCCTGGCGGTTGAGGAAGTGGAAGGTCGGCAGGCCGATCTTCTCGGCCACCGGCGGTCCGCCGCCCATGAGGAAGACGAGGCCGGCCACCATCAGGGCGGTGAGGCCGGCAAGCAGGCCGCGATCGACGGTCCACCACCAGTCGGTCAGGGGCGTGCGTTCCGCGCGGGACATCATGGGGCGTCGCTCTCCGTGAGCCTTACGGCGCCCGGAAAGAGCAGCCGACAGCCGCCGGCAGCATCAAGCCGGCTCGGATTCGATCCTGTGCCGGAATGGTAAACCAAGTCTTTCACGACGCTCGACTGAACGACAGCCATGCGTCGCCGAACGTGGGTCGTGGCGGGACGCGGGGGTGCGCCGCGCTTACCGCCTCATCGACTTGAACCCGCAGGTGGGGCCGTTGTCGCGGTAGCCGGCGGGGCAGCGGCGGACGCAGGCGCCGGCCGCGAATTTAAGCGGCGGGCGGCAGGCATTGCGGACGCTCCGCGGCCGGAACTCGTAATCCTGCGCCGGGCCGGCGGTCGCGGCATGGGGCAGGAACACCGCGAACAGGAGAGCGGTGGAGCAGGCGAGGCGCAGGATCATCGCTGTTTCCGATCGAGATGGGTGCGGCTACTCGCCGATACCTCGGCGATTCGGTCAAGGCGATCCGGATGAGATGGCTGGGAATGACCCGGCACGGAGAAACGCCCTCGTCCTGGCGATCGAAAAGACCGTGTTTAAAGTGATTGTCCCAGGCTGTCCCTCATCCTGAGGTGCCGCGTAGCGGCCTCGAAGGAGGCTTCCAGGGATCGCGCGCCATCTGGAGGGCTCCTTCGAGGCCCGCTAACGCGGGCACCTCAGGATGAGGTGGTCTGATGGGATGATTGGCTTTGAGGGATCGTCCAGGGAGACATCCCATCAAAGTGGGATCTCAGCGGTTCATGTTCTTGAAGCGGCAATAGCCCCGGCCGGTATCGCGATATCCGGCGGGGCACCGCTTGACGCAGGCCCCGGCCGCGAATTTCAGCGGCGGCTTGCAGAGGCCGCCGAAGCGCTTCTCGCGATCCATCGTGTACTTCGCTTGCGCCGACGTGGAGAACGCGACACTGCCCAGGGGCGCCGCCACCGTCAGCACGAGGAGGGACGCGAAGGCGAGCCGCAAGGTCATCGGGACATCCAGACGGAGGGAGACGGGCGGACAATGCGCCCGCCCCCGATCGGTTCGATTCCGGACAAAGCCCGTCAGGCCGCCTTGCAGTCGTAGAATCCTTCGCGGATCGCCTGCGGATCGAGCTTGCGGCCGATGAAGACGACGCGGGAGACGCGGGCCTCGCCGTCCTTCCACGGCCCCTGGAGGTCGCCGTCGAGGATCTGGTGGACGCCCTGGAAGACGAAGCGCTGGGGCTCGTTCGGGAAGGCCACGATACCCTTGCAGCGCAGGATGTCCGGCCCCTGGACCTGGGTCAGGGTCGAGATCCAGGGCATGAACTTCTCGGGGTCCACCGGGCCGTCGATCCTGGCCGAGACCGACTGCATCTCGTCGTCATGGTGATGGTGGTGGCCCTCTTCGAGGAAGTCGGGCTCGATATCGAGGATGCGCGAGAGGTCGAAGGCGTTGCGGTCGAGCACCTGATCGAGCGCGACGTCGCAGCGGCTGGTGCGGTGGACCTTGGCATAGGGGTTGATGGAGCGGATCAGGCCCTCGACACGGTCGAGATCGGCGGGCTCCACGAGGTCCGCCTTGTTGAGCAGGATCACGTCCGCGAAGGCGATCTGATTCTTGGCCTCGGGCGCGTCCTTGAGGCGGTCGGCCAGCCACTTGGCGTCGGCCACCGTCACCACCGCGTCGAGGCGGGCGGCGGCGCCGACATCCTCGTCGATGAAGAAGGTCTGGGCCACGGGTGCCGGGTCGGCGAGGCCGGTGGTCTCCACGATGATCGCGTCGAACTTGCCGCGCCGCTTCACCAGCCCGTCCATGATGCGGATGAGGTCGCCGCGCACGGTGCAGCAGACGCAGCCGTTGTTCATCTCGAACACTTCCTCGTCGGCGCCGATGACGAGGTCGTTGTCGATGCCGATTTCGCCGAATTCGTTGACGATGACGGCGTAGCGCTTGCCGTGATTCTCGGTGAGGATGCGGTTGAGGAGCGTCGTCTTGCCGGCTCCGAGATAGCCGGTGAGCACGGTCACGGGGATCTTCGAGGAGGCGGGTGTCGGGCTGTCGGACATGCAAGGCTCTTCAGGTTCGCGTAATCGGCCGCGTCGGCTGCGTGGCGCCTGTTATATTGTATCATCGCCCTGCGATGAAAGGGCGTTTCCTCACCCCGTCCGAGCTGGCCTGAGACTCTCGCACAACGCCGCCAGGGTGAGGCGGAAGCCGGCCGATCCGGCGAGCAGCCGCTCCAGCATGAGCGCGCCCTCCAGGGTCGCCACCACCATCCGGGCCGTGGCGGCCGGATCGAGACCGGGGCGCAGGCTCCCGTCGGCACACCCCTCGGCCAGAACCCGCTCCAGCCAGGCGATGTGCTTGTCGAAGAACCGGGCGAGTTCGGCGCGCAACGCGTCCGGCAGCGTGTCCCTCTCAATGGCGAGCACGGCGCAGAGACAGCCGAGCCCATCCTCGACCCCGGTGAGATAGTGCCGGCCATAGGCCTCGATCCGCGCGATCGCGTCCGGCTGGGCCGCGACGATGGCGGCGAGCGCCGCGTCGTAGCGGGCGTCGTAGGCCTCCACCAGAGCAAGGGCGAGGTCGGTCTTCGTGCGGAAATGGTGATGGATGCTCGCCTTGCGGATGCTCACCGCCTCGGCGAGGTCGCCGTAGCTGAAACCGGAATAGCCCCGGCCCCGTACCAGGATCTCGGCCTGGGCCAGCAGCTCCGCTCTGGTGTCTCTCATGGTCGGTCGATCATGGTCGGGGGCTTCGCGAAACCGGGGAGGGAGGCACGAAGGCGTGATGGGCAACTCCGCGCGTCAGCACTTATGCCGTTGACGGCAGCAAAAATCTACCTACTAGATGGTAGCCATAAAAACGGGAGGATAATTCATGAAAGGTCGCTTCGCCGGGCGATCCTCGCAGGATATGCCATGATTCCGCAGCCTCTGCGGAGCTTGGCCACGCGCCGCGCCGCTCTGTTCGGCGGGCTGTGCCTGTGCTGCCTGCCGAGCCTCGGCCGGGCGGCGGAATCCTTCACGATGGACGAAGTCGGGCCGGGCATCTTCATGCGGCGCGGCCTCGATGCCGAGGCGACACCGGAGAACGGCGACGCCATCGCCAATATCGGCTTCATCGTAGGCGAAAAATCCGTGCTCGTGACGGAGTCGGGCGGCAGCCTCGCCGATGGGGAATGGCTGCGCGCCGAGATCGGGAAACGCACGTCGAAGCCAGTCAGCCACGTGGTGCTGACCCATGTCCACCCCGACCATTGCTTCGGCGCGCAGGCCTTCGCGCAGGACAAGCCGGTCTTCATCGGCCACCACGCCCTGCGGTCCGCCCTCGATTCGCGGGGCGACTTCTACAGGACGCGCCTCGTGGAAATCCTCGGGGCCGACAAGGCCGGATCGGTGGTGTACCCGACGATGGAGGTGGCCGACACGGCCGAGATCGACCTCGGCGGACGGAGCTTGCGCTTCACCGCCCACGGCACCGCCCATACCAATTGCGACCTCTCCATGGTCGATACTCGGACGGGCATCCTGTTCCCGGCCGATCTCCTGTTCGTCACAAGGGTCCCGTCCCTCGACGGCAGCCTGCTCGGCTGGCTGAAGGAGGTCGAAAAACTGACCGGACTGGGTGCGACGAAGGCCGTGCCCGGCCATGGCCCGACCCTGGTCGATGCCGCGCCCGCCTTCGCCGACCTGACGCGCTACCTCACGGCGCTCCGCGACGAGACCCGCAAGGCCATCGCCGCCGATCAACCCATCGACAAGGCGATCGACAGTATCGGCCAGTCTGAGCGCGAGAAATGGGTCCTGTTCGACACCTATAACGGCCGCAACGTCACTCAGGCCTACAAGGAGCTTGAGTGGGAATGAGCCAGCGCCACATCATCACGACGAGGAGAGACGCCATGATCACCTACGCGCCGACACCGATCTCCGCGACCAAACGGTCCTTCACCGCCGCCCTGTGCCTGTCCGCCGCCATGCTGATGGGCGGCTCCGCCCTCGCCGCCGGCTCCAGCGACACCGATGCGGAGCGGCTGGAGCGCTGGCGGGACATTGCCAAATCCATCTTCGGCGACCGCACGATCGAGCCGACCGATGCGCTCATCAAGGTCGATGCCCCGCCGCGCGCCCTCGACGCCTCCCTGGTGCCGATCACCCTGATGATGCCGGAGAAGGACAGGATCGCCGCCGTTCATCTCATCATCGACGACAATCCCTCGCCCTATGCCGCCCACATCACCTTCGGCCCCGCCGCCGACCCGAGCGAGGTGAAGCTCCGGGTGCGGATCAACAACTACACCAACGTCCATGCCGTGGCCGAAACCAAGGACGGCAAGCTCTACGAGGCCGTGAAGTTCGTCAAAGCCTCGGGCGGCTGTTCCGCCCCCATGGGGATGAGCGACGAGGAGGCCCTGAAGGGGGCCGGCGACATGAAGATGAAGTTCGCCGAGGGCGGCCAGGGCAAGCCCACGGAGGCGACGCTGATGGTCCGTCACCCGAATTTCAGCGGGATGCAGATGAACCAGATCACCCGCGATTACACGCCGGCGCGCTACATCAACAAGCTCGACGTCTCATCGAACGGCAAGCTCGTCTTCTCCATGAACGGCGACATCTCCATCGCGTCGAACCCGGTGATCAATTTCGCCCTCGCGCCCGACGCCAAGGGCCCGATCAAGGTGGTGGCCACGGACAACCAGCAGAGCCGCTGGGAACACAGCTTCAACACGCCGACCCCGAGCAACTGACGATGAGGATGCCGCGCATGATTCGATCGATCGGAGTCGCAGCCATCGCCCTCGCCGTCCTGTCGGGCGCCCCGGCCTGGGCGGCGAGCCCCGCCGATTCACCCGTGAACGTGCCCGAGCCCGAAGGGTTCTGGACCGGGCCGCCGAAGGCCTACACCCCCAAGACCCTGACGGGGGCGACGGTGGTCGATATCGACGCCCTCGACAAGCTGGTCGCCGCCGAGAAACCGGTGATGATCGACGTGGCCATGGCCGACCAGAAGCCGGTGGGCTTTCCCACCGACCGGCCCTGGCTGCCCGCCCACCGCTCGATTCCCGGCAGCGTCTGGATGCCGGGCGCGGGAGCGGCGCCGATGGCCCCGGCGCGGGAGGCGCAGTTCCTCGCCCGCGTCGCCGACCTCACCGGCGGCGACAAGACGAAACCGGTGGTCACCTTCTGCCATCCCGAATGCTGGGGCAGCTGGAATGCCGGCAAGCGCCTGCTCCAGAACGGCTATACCCGCGTCTACTGGTTCGCCGACGGGGTCGAGGGCTGGCAGGACAGGCACGACACCACGATCCTGAAGGTCGATGCCGCCTGGGCCGCCAAGCCCGCTGGCGAGGCACAGAGATAGTCGCCCGCCGGCGAGGCAGCGCCCGAACTCGGGTCAAGGGGTTCGGCATGACGATGGACAGGGCACACCGTCATTCCGGGGCGCCGAAGGCGAGCCCGGAATGACGACTTGGGTATCAAAGCCAGTTTGTACGTTTCCATGGGTCAGGTGACATGAGCCCCAATTCGGGTCTCGGCCCAGCGATAGAGCAGCAGTTACCGACGTAACCAGCCTCGGTGACGCGGCCGGCTTCAAGCCGCCTACACCTCACTGTTGAGACATTCCCGATGATCAGCCGTCGCGCCCTCCTCCTCACGACGGCCCTTCTCGCCATCGCCGGCGAGGCCCTCGCCGCCGAACCGTTCGACGAGGCGGCCTTCGCCGCTGCCCAAGCAGCCGGCCGGCCGATCGTCGTGGAGGTGACGGCCCCCTGGTGCCCGATCTGCAAGGCGCAGCGGCCCCTCCTGAAGGCTCTCTCCGAACAGCCGCGTTTCAAGGATCTGGCGGTCTACGAGATCGACTTCGACACGCAGAAGGCGCTGATGCGCCGGTTCGATGCGCGCATGCAGAGCACCCTCATCGTCTTCAAGGGAGGCCAGGAGATTGGGCGTTCCGTGGGCGAGACGCAGGGCGAATGGATCGAATCCCTGGTGGAGAAGGCGCTGTAGAACGGCGTCGGAAATCCAGCGGGCATCCCTGTCATGAACACATCGCTGGGCCTCGCCTTCCTCGCCGGCCTGCTCACGATTCTCTCTCCCTGCGTGCTGCCGCTGCTTCCCATCGTTTTGGGGGCTGCGGCCTCCGAGCATCGTTTGGGGCCGGCGGCCCTGGCGGCCGGGCTCGCTCTGTCCTTCGTGGCGCTAGGCCTGTTCGTGGCGACCGTTGGGTTCAGCCTCGGTATCGACGGCGACGTCCTCCGCCCGGTGGCGGCGCTCCTGCTCGTTCTCGTCGGAATCGTCCTCATCGTGCCCGCCTTGCAGGTCCGTCTCGCCGCCGCGGGCGGGCCCCTGAGCGACCGGCTGGAGCGACGCTTCGGGGGCATCGCGACCACCGGCCTCGCGGGCCAGTTCACCGTCGGTCTTCTGCTCGGCGCGGTGTGGAGCCCCTGCGTGGGGCCGACCCTGGGCGCCGCGTCCCTCCTCGCAGCGCAGGGGAAGGAACTGGCGCAGGTCGCCCTCACCATGCTGGTCTTCGGCCTCGGCGCGGCCCTGCCCCTGCTCGGCCTCGGCCTGCTGTCGCGCCGGGTGCTGATGGCGTGGCGGTCGCGGATGATGCGGGCCGGCGCGGGCCTCAAAGCGGTGCTCGGAATCGTTCTCGTCCTCACCGGATCGGCGATTCTGACGGGGCTCGACAAGCGTCTCGAGACGGCTCTCGTCTCGGCCTCACCGGACTGGCTGACAGCTCTGACCACCCGTTTTTAAGGTATACCAAGCGACATTGGGCTGAGCGGCGAAGAAAGCCGACGAAATCAGCAACGTCAGGGGCTTATGAAGCGAAGTAGCCCGTTGACAAGGCTCCGGTTGTGGCAGAATAAAGGCACCGGAGACGGCCCGACGTCTAGGGAGGAAACGCCCGGCAAGGGTTGCGACGACAGGCGACGCCATCGCCAGATCGTCAGCAGGATATCGGTCAGCCGCTCCAGTTCTTTACCCTACAAGCGTCGAAGACCGTCATCACGACGGGTGATTTCAGCATTCCGAGCGTATAGACATCCCCGACATGCCTCCGGCCTTCGCGCCGCCGGCGAAACGGGGTTGAGATCGATGTCGCAAGTCGTTCAGTCACGCCGCATCCGTGCCGTGGACCTCGCCAAGCGCAAGGCCGAAGGCGCCAAGATCATCGCGCTGACGGCCTACCACGCCCATACCGCCAGCATCCTCGATCCTCATTGCGACTTCATCCTGGTGGGCGATTCCCTCGGCATGGTCATGCACGGGATGGAGACGACCCTGCCGGTGACCCTGGAGATGATGATCGTCCAGGCGCAGGCCGTGATCCGCGGCACCTCCAGGGCCCTCATCGTCGTGGACATGCCGTTCGGCTCCTACGAGGCGAGCCCGCAGCAGGCCTTCATGAGCGCCGCTCGCGTGCTGAAGGAGACCGGCGCCGGCGCGATCAAGATGGAAGGCGGCGCGCGTTTCGCCGAGACCGTCGCTTTTCTCGTGGAGCGGGGCATTCCGGTGATGGGCCATATCGGCCTCACCCCCCAATCCGTGAACACGATGGGCGGGTTCCGCGTGCAGGGACGCGGCAAGGAGGGCGAGCGCAAGCTGATGCAGGACGCCCAGGCGATCAGCGATGCGGGAGCCTTCGCCATCGTGCTCGAAGGCATCGTCGAGCCGGTGGCCCGCGCCATCGCCACGAACCCCTCCATCACCACGGTGACCATCGGCATCGGCGCCTCCACCGCCTGCGACGGCCAGATCCTCGTCCTCGAAGACATGCTCGGCTTGAGTGACCGGGTGCCGAAATTCGTGAAGCGCTTCGGCTCCTTGCGCGGGCAGATCGAGGGCGCGGTGGAAGCCTATGCGGAAGAGGTCCGCGCCGGCCGTTTCCCGGCGGACGAGCATACCTACCAGCCCATCTGAGCGAGACCGGTGCGCCGCCTGGGGCTCGCCCGTTGCCGAGCGCCCGCGAGCGGGGCCGATGTCGCGCCGAACCCGTCGACCACCGCGGCTTGAGCAGCGCCCGAAAGGCGTCGTTCAGGTCCTCGATCGGTATCGTGACGGTCCTCTTCGATCCCCGCTGTCGCATGCTCGAAAGGAGACGGCGTCAGGCTGTGCCGACGCTGTTTTTCCGTGACGCCAAATTGACGCAGAAGACTAATTGTTCGTCGCCTGAACGGTGGTTCTTAGAAGATTATAAGCACTTTGCATAAAGATTAAGCGTCTTGAATGATGGGACGTGGACCGATTTATGGATCCGCGACACCTCATCTGCATAGTTTGAAAGCATTACTGATGAAGACGACGATCAAGCTGAGGCTTGTAGCACTTCTGGCTTGTATCGGCCTGCTTCTCCTCGCAACCTCAGGCATTGCTAACCTTGCACTGCATTGGAGTAGCCAAAGCCTCAAAACCACCTTCGATGATCGTGTCATCCCCCTCCGGCAATTCATCGTCATCCGGGATTCCTATGACGACCTGACCAACGTCTCGCGCGCGTTGCGCAGCCGGCAGATCGAACCGGCCCAGGCCAGGGAGAGGATCGAGCGCGACCTCTCGAACATTACCACGCAATGGTCGGCCTATCTGGCGACCTACCTGACACCGGAAGAGGACACTGTCGCCAAGGACCTGCAGGGGCGGATCGACGGGAACGGCGTCGTCATGGCCGAGATCCTCAAGCGCATCGCTGCCGGGGACGGTTCGGAATTCGAGACGACGCATGCGGACTTGCTGAAAGGCTTGCAGGCCACCAACCCGATGCTGACGAAACTGGCCACGCTGCAGGTGCGTGAGGCGGAGGCGGAATACCGGCGCTCCGAGGCGACGTCCGGTTGGACGCGGCTCACCTTGCTGGCCGCGCTCGGTCTCGCCGCGCTCACCGTTGCCTACGGCGTCTACACGATCATCGCGCAGGTCACCCGCCCGCTCGGCAACCTCGTCGGCGTTCTCCAGCGCATGGCCCGGGGTGAGATCGATGCGGAGATCAAGGAAGCCGCCCGCGGTGACGAGATCGGCGCCGTCGGCAAGGCCGTCGAGGGCATCAAGGCCATGGTCGCCCGCAAGGCCGCCGAAGAATTCGAGATCAAGCGTCGGGCCGACGAGGCTGCGGCGGCCGAGCGCAAGCGCACGATGATCGAGCTGGCGGACGGGTTCGAGCGTGCCGTCGGCGGCATCGTCGGGACCGTGTCCTCATCGGCCACAGAACTCCAGGCCACCGCCCAGCAGATGACCGCCAGCGCCCACGAGACGGCGGCTCAGTCCTCCACCGTCGCGGCGGCCGCCGAGGAGGCCGCCACCAACGTCAACACGGTCGCGGCGGCGGCCGAGGAATTGGGCTCGTCGGTGCAGGAGATCGGTCGCCAGGTGTCCGGTTCGGCCATGCTCGCTCAATCGGCCGTGGGCGAGGCCGACCAGACCGTGCATCTGGTCCAGGCCCTGCAAACCACGTCAGCCCGGATCGGCGACATGGTGGGCATGATCTCGACCATCGCCAGCCAAACCAACCTGCTGGCGCTCAATGCCACGATCGAGGCGGCGCGCGCCGGCGTGGCGGGGCGGGGCTTCGCGGTGGTGGCGAGCGAGGTGAAGGCCCTCGCCGCCCAGACCGCCAAGGCGACCGAAGAGATCGGCCGCCAGATCGGCGAGGTGCAGGCCGTCACCGCTCAGGCCGTGATGGCGATCGGCGGCATCACCGGGCGGATCCGAGAGATCGACGACATGGCGGCCTCGATCGCCGCCGCGGTGGAGCAGCAGGGCGCAGCGACGCAGGAGATCGTCCGCAACGTCGCCCAGGCATCGGCAGGCACCAACGAGGTGACCGGTAATATCGCCGGTGTGGCGCAGGCCTCGGAGGAGACCGGGATGGCAGCCGGACAGGTCCTGTCCGCCGCCTCCGAACTGTCGCGCCAGTCCGAGCATCTCGGCGCGGAGGTCTCTCGCTTCGTCTCGACCATCCGCGCCGCCTGACCCGACGGGAATCGGACGCGGACCGTCGCCCATCCCCCCGGGAGCGGCGTTCCCGAGAGAGGCCGGGCGCGGGTGTCCCTAGCGGACCCCGCCTCCGAAGGCCGTGGCGATCTCGAACGTGCCGCCGAGCAGGAAGTCGAGGGCCAGGATGAGCCCGAGGGCCGCGATGTAGACGACCGTGAACAGGTCCTTGTCCTCTTTGCCGGCCAGTATCAGGCCGGCGAAGGGAACGGTCTGGAGCGCCAGGATGGCGGGAAGGTGCATGACGATCCTCGAGGGGGCGGGAGTATTCCCGGCCCCTCCCCGAGGAGGCCGGGTCTTCTGAGGCCGGACCGGTGACGCGATCCGGCCGGATCAGACCGGTGTCCGCGCGAGGCGGGCGGGGCCGGATTCTTCGATCGTGTCCGAAGCCAGCGCCGGGCCTTGCGCGAGGTAGCGCGCCCGCATCGGCCGGAGCACGAACATCGCCATCGCCGCCGCCGCCACGTTGAGCCCGATGATGATCGAGAACACCGCCGACCAGCCGTAGGTTGCCGAGATGACGCTCGCCACCGGCACGAGGAACGAGGCCGTCCCCTTGGCGGTGTAGAGCAGGCCGGCATTGGTGGTGGCGAAGGTGGAGCCGAACGTGTCGCCGCAGGTGGCCGGGAACAGCGAGTAGATCTCGCCGAAGACACCGAAATAGATCGCCGTCGAGAACACGAAGACCAGCGGGTTGGTGCCGTAGCCGAGGAGCAGGACGATCGCCGCCGCCGCCGTCGCGAAGGCGATGAACATCGTGTTCTCGCGCCCGATCGTATCCGAGACGAAACCGAAGAACGGACGCCCGAACCCGTCGAAGATCCGGTCCAGCGAGATGGCGAAGGTCAGCGCCGCCATCTGCAGGCCGAACAGGCTGACGGGCACGTCGGCGACCCGGAAGTCATGGGCGATGGGCGCGATCTGCGCCGCCGCCATCAGGCCGCCCGAGGCCACCATCACGAAGATCGCGTACATGACCCAGAAGACCGGGGTGCGCACCACCTCGCGCGGCGTGCGGTCGACCCTGGTCTGGGGCAGGCGCAGGCTCTTGCGCTGGATCGGCACGGCGACGGACGGCTTGCGCAGCAGGAAGGAGAGCAGGACGACGATGGCGCCCTGGCCGAGGCCGAAATACAGGAAGGCGTCCTGGTAGCCGCTGCTGGCGATCATCTTGGCGATCGGCACCACCGTCACCGCGGCGCCCGCGCCGAAACCGGCCGCCGTGGCACCGGCCGCGAGGCCGCGCCGATGTGGAAACCATTTCAGGGCGTTGCCGACGCAGGTGCCGTAGACCGACCCGGCCCCGATTCCGCCGATCACCGCTGCGCCGTACAGCATCCACAGGGACGAGGCCTGGGAGTTGATGAGCCAGGCGAGCGCGATCATCACGCCGCCGAAACAGACGACGATGCGCGGGCCGTAGCGATCGACGAACCAGGCTTCCACCGGCACCAGCCAAGTCTCCGTGGCGACGAAGATCGTGAAGGCGAACTGGATCGCCGCACGGCCCCAGTGGAACTTGGCGTCGATGGGATCGACGAAGAGCGTCCAGCCATATTGCAGGTTGGCGATCATCGCCATGCAGAGAACGCCGAAGGCGAGTTGCCGCCATTTGGCGGATGGTGCGTCCTGTCGTTCCATCCCTGAATCCATTCTTGTTTGGGTGTGTCGTTGAATCCCCACTCCATCATGCATCAAAATTCAAGGCATACAATATACCACGGATTAAAATTCCTGCTCGTTCGTGCGCATGGCGCGATGGCTAGTCTGTGTGCGGGTGGGGCCACCACGGGGCGGGTCGATCGCCTCGCCACGCTCGCGATCCACACCAGAATGGAGGGCAGAACGGCCATGCTTCCATTGCGGGACTGCGCCGCGCGGGCGGGCGAGATTCACGCCAAGCGCCATCGCGAAGGGTAAAATCGTCTGCCGACGCCGTTCGCGAAGGAGTAACCTATTATAAAATCGGAGTTTTTATCTAAAACAGTTCTAGAAGATAGCACTTGCATGCAGAATAGCTTCTTTGCCAGATGATTTCACAACACGAATTAGAGAGCAGTCGTTCTTTACAACGCTTCTGATTCATCAAATCCTGGCAAATCGGGTTCCGCTGTGCATCAGCTCTCGCTCAATCATCGCAGCCCTGCTGCGATGTCGTCCGTTCGCGGCCGTGTCATCCTTGCCATGCTGTCGAGCGTAGCCGTGCTGGCTGTACTGTCGAAACCAGTCATGGCGCAGGGCGCGGACCACGCGGTGACCCTCGATACCTTGTCGGTCGATGGTGTCGCGGGACGTCCGAGCGCATCGGGGGCGGATGCCGGCGGTCCGGTCGGTCCAGTGCGTGGCTATACTGCCACGCGTAGCGTCGTCGGCACCAAGACGGATACGCCTATTCTTGAAACGGCCCAGTCGATTTCTGTCATCTCTCGAAAGCAGATCGAGGATCAGAACGCACTCACCGTCAACCAGGCTCTGCGCTACACGCCGAGCGTCACCACCGAGCAGCGCGGCGGCTCCGGCTCGACCCGCCTCGAACAGTTCCTGATCCGCGGCTTCACGGCGCCCCTCTTCCTCGACGGCATGCGCCTGCCAAGCAGCCGTGACGCTGGCCCGTCCGTCGATCCGTTCCGGCTGGAGCGCGTCGACATCATCAAGGGACCGGCCTCGGTCCTCTACGGGCAATCGGGCCCGGGCGGCATCGTCAACCTCGTCAGCAAGGTTCCGTCCTTCGTCCGCCACGGCGAAATCTTCATTCAGGGCGGGGATTACAACACCGTGCGCGGCGGCGTGGATGTCGGCGGCCCGATCGAGGGCCACGGCGTGCTGGCCGACCAGTTCGCCTACCGCATCATCGCGGCGGGCTGGAACGCCGACGGCCCGGCCAAGACCACCTCGATCGAGCGCAGCTTCATCAACCCCAGCGTGACGTGGCGCCCGTCCGCCGACACCTCGCTGACGGTCATCGGCCTGTACCAGCGCGACCCTTATTCCGGCTATTACGGCGCCCTGCCCGCCAAGGGCACGCTGTTCCCCTCGAGTTTCGGCGTCGCCAACGGACCGCTCGGCCGCCTGCCGCGCAACTTCTATGACGGCGACCCGAATATCGAGCGCTCGGACCGCACCCAGGCCTCGGCGACCTACATCTTCGATCACCGTTTCGACGAGGGAATCCGCGTCCACTCGTCGGGGCGCTTCCTGCGCACCCTCGGCGATTACCGCAGCCTCTACGACGCCACCTCGAACAACCTCGCCTGGGGTGGCCGATTCCTCAATCGGGCCATCGGCGGCACCAACGTGGCCATCGACGCCTTTACCAACGACAACAACATCGTGGCCGATTTCCAGACCGGCCCGCTCGCCCATACTGTCCTCGTCGGGCTCGACCACCAGACGCTTTATACGAAGACGTTCAGCACACCGTTCCCGACAGTCCCCCAGAGCCTCGACGTGCTCAACCCGGTCTACGGACTGACCAATATCTCTTTCCCGGCCTTCTCGGGTTATTCCGACATCACCTCCCACCAGACCGGGATCTACTTCCAGGATCAGGTCAAGGTCGACCGCCTGACCCTGACCCTCGGCGGACGCTACGATTGGGTGAGACAGAGCGGCCCGACCCGGGACATGGCGGGCCAGCTCGTCAGCGATCAGGACGCGCCGAGCGAAGCCTTCACGGGCCGGGCGAGCCTGCTCTATCTCTTCGACAGCGGCATCGCTCCCTATGTCAGCTATTCGGAAGCGTTCGAGCCGCAGTTTTCAGGGCAGATCTTCACCGGCGACCCGAGCTTCGGCCGCCTGCCCGATCCTATCACCAGCCGGCAGTTCGAAGCCGGCGTGAAGTACCAGCCTCCCGGCACGGATATCCTGCTGACGGCGGCCGCTTTCGACATCAAGCGCCAGAACTCGCTGTCTCCCGATATCGCCAACGGTCCGCGCTTCTCCATTCAGAACGGCGAAGTCAGCGTTCAGGGCGTCGAGTTCGAGGCGCGGGCCAACGTCACCGAGAACCTCACCGTCGTCGGCGGCTTCTCCCTCATCGACGCCATCAACTCCGCCGGCACCGGCACGACGCTGAACGAGACGACCCGCCAGACCGTGGGCCTCGTCGGCCTGCGCCCGATCCAGGTGCCGGACACCACGATCTCGCTCTTCGGCAACTATCAGGTCCGCACGGGCATGTTCGCCGGCCTCGGCTTCGGCGGCGGGTTCCGCTATCTCGGCGGCTCGCAGGGCGACGCCGCCAACAGCTTCAAGGTGCCGGCGAACCTCGTCGTGGATGCCGTCGCGTCCTACGACTTCAGCTACCTGTCGCCGAGCCTGAAGGGCATGCAGTTGCAGGTCAACGCCCAGAACCTCCTCGACGAGACCTACGTGCAATCCTGCGCCTTCCAGGCCTGGTGCTGGTATGGCGCACCGCGCACCGTGCTCGCGACGCTCCGGTATCGCTGGTAGAGAATGGCCGCGCGCCCGTCGGTGCCTCGACCGAGACCGCTTGAGAACGACATGCCAGAAGGATATGCGGCATGAAGAACGGCCTTCGCCAATCCATGGCCTGGTTGCACACCTGGTCCGGCCTCGTGGTCGGCTGGGTGCTGTTCGCCGTCTTCGTCACCGGAACGGCGAGCTATTATCGCACCGACATCACGGCCTGGATGCAGCCGGAGCTGAGGCAGGCGGCGCGGGCCGAGCCGGTCCCCGACCTCGCCCGCGCGGCGGAGATCGGGCTCGCCCATCTCCAGGCCCATGCCGTGGGCGCGCGGTCCTGGTCCATCGGCCTGCCGCAGCCGGACCGGCCGATCATCGACCTGTTCTGGCGGACGAAGCCGGGCACGCCCCCGAACATCGTCCAGCTCGACGGGCAGACGGGAGAGCCGGCGACCTTCAGGAAGACCAGGGGCGGCGACTTCCTCTACCGTTTCCATTTCGAGCTGCACATGCCGCCGCTCTGGGGGCGCTGGATCGTCGGCATCTGCGCGATGGTGATGCTGGTGGCGCTCATCAGCGGCATCATCACCCATCGCCGGATCTTCGCCGATTTCTTCACCTTGCGCCGGGACAAGTCGGCCCAGCGCGGCTGGCTCGACGCGCACAACGTCACCGGCGTGCTGGCGCTGCCCTACCACCTGATGATCACCTATACGGGCATCGTCACCCTGGCGATGATCTACATGCCCTGGGGCGTCACCGCCGCGTATAACGGCGATGCGACGCGCTTCTACGCCGAGACCGCCCAGATCACGGCCCAGCGCCCGCCCCTCGGCCAGCCCGGAACCCTGGCCCCGATCGGGCCGATGGTCGCCCGCGCCGTGGCGACGATCCACGAGCCGCTGGAGCGCCTGTCCATCGTCAATCCGGGCGATGCCCGATCCACGGTGATCGCGATCTTCGAGGAGCCGCACGGACTCGCCCACCAGCATCCGCAGATCGCCTTCGACGGCACCACCGGCGAGATCGTCGAGATCCTGCAGGGCGGGCTGAAGCCGGCGGCCAAGACCTTCACCACCATGGTCGGCCTGCACGAGGCTCATTTCGCCGGGCCGGCCCTGCGCATCCTGTTCTTCCTCTGCGGCCTGATGGGATGCGTCATGGTGGCGAGCGGGCTGATCCTGTGGTCCGTCGCCCGGCTGCCGAACCCCGGCGAGGCCCCGTCCCTCGGCCTTCGCGTGGTGCAGGCCCTCAATATCGGCACCGTCATCGGCCTGCCGGCGGGGATCGCGGTGTATTTCCTCGCCAACCGCGTGCTCCCTCCCGGCCTCGAGGGCCGCCTCGACTGGGAGGTCCGGGCCTTTTTCGGCGCCTGGATCGTGATGAGCGTGGTTCCGCTGTTCCGGCCTCATCGCGCCGCTTGGCGGGAGATGGCCGTCGTCACCGCGATCCTGTTCCTCGCCGTGGCGCTGGCGGACCTCCTGGCAGCCGCCGCGCCGTCGCCGAGCGCCCTGCTGCGGCACGATCCGGGCCTCCTCTGGTTCGATGCCGCCATGGTGGCTCTCGCGGGGCTGTTCGCGCTGGTTGCCCACAAGGTCGCGCATTTCCAGACGCGCAAGCGTGCGAAAGCCGCCCCCGTCGGCGCGCCGAGGACGGCCTGAACCAAGGAGACGAAAGCGGGAGCAAGAACCGGGATGCGGCCGGCGAGCCTCGGGGTCAGTATGATGGCCTGAAGCGGCGGCCCGCGCCGTCGTCGCCCGATCAGGAGATCGACGCCGTGCCCGCCCCCGAACCGATGGCCCGTCAGGACGTCCCATCCATCGCCGATCCTGCAGGATGCCGCCTCGAAGGCGGCGACGCTGCGCGATGGGCCGCCCTCGCCTCCCGCGACGAGGCCGCCGATGGCAGCTTCGTCTATGCGGTGCGTACCACTGGGATCTATTGCCGGCCGAGTTGCGCCGCGCGCGCGCCGCGACCCGAAAATGTGAGCTTTCACGCCACCTGCGCCGAGGCGGAAGAAGCCGGCTTTCGCGCCTGCAAGCGCTGCCTCCCCAACGCGCCCAGCCTCGCCACGCGCCGGGCGGAGGCGGTCGCCCGCGCCTGCCGCCTCATCGACGAAGCCGAAACCCTGCCCGACCTCGCGTCATTGGCGGAGGCGGCCGGTCTCAGCGCATTCCATTTCCACAGGGTGTTCAAGACGGTCACCGGCGTGACGCCGAAATCCTACGCGGCGGCGCGACGCGCGGAAACTCTCGCCTCGGGCTTGAGCCGGGCAGAAACGGTCACGCAGGCGATCTATGAGGCCGGATACGCCTCGCCGAGCCGCTTCTACGCGGAGGCGACGGACCGCCTCGGCATGGCGCCCGAGACCTACCGCCGGGGCGGCGAAGGCGTCGCGATCCGGTTCGGGATCGGCCAATGCGCCCTCGGCGCCATCCTGGTGGCGGCGACAGTCAAGGGGATCTGCGCCATCCTGCTCGGAGACGATCCCGACCAACTGTCCCGCGACCTCCAGGACCGGTTTCCGAAGGCCGACCTGCTGGGTGGCGACGCGGCTTTCGAGAGCTGGATGGCCCAGGTGGTGGGGTTCGTCGCGACGCCCGCGCGCGATCTCGGACTGCCGCTCGATATCGGCGGCACCGCCTTCCAGCAGCGGGTCTGGGACGCCCTGCGCAAGATCCCCATCGGCACCACCGCGACCTATGCGGACATCGCCAGAGCCATCGGCGCTCCGGCGGCGAGCCGTGCGGTGGCGCTGGCCTGTGGCGCGAATTCCCTTGCCGTGGCGATACCCTGCCACCGGGTGGTCCGTTCGGACGGGTCGCTCTCCGGCTACCGCTGGGGCGTCGCACGCAAGCGCGCCCTGCTCGCCCGCGAGGGCGTCGTCGTCTGAATCTCGATACGCCCGACCGATACCAATCACCGCGCTACCCCATCCGGAGGATGTGGCGCGGCCCGTCCCATGGCATGACCGTCCCGGAGAGGGAGAATGCCGTGACGACCGCCGAGACGCCGGATTTCTACTGGATGGGTTTCGAAGCCTACGGGCAGGGCCAGACCATCGATCACGCCCCGGGCGCCAAGGATTCCACCGACCGACTGGATTGGATCGACGGCTGGGAATTCGCCAAGTTCGCCTCCGCCGCCAGCCCCGACCTCGACGATCGCGATGAGATCGAGCCGCCGCGCCGAGCCGCAGAAACGTTTGTTTTGTCGAACGAACCGACCCGAACGATCGCCGGACGGATGAAGGCCGACCGGGGGTGAGATTCGCATTCCCCTTCTGCTTTGAGCCAACGGGAAAGGACTTTCGCGAAAGGGACGGATGAACGGCAAGGGCCTTCTCCGATCCTTCGTTCTTAAAAAAGAACGTTCCCGTTGACAGGGCGGGGTTTCGGCAGGACCATTGCGGCACTTGGTGAGGGGCTTTCGCGGCGTGTTCCGTGAGCCCGGCGATCCGACGCGTCCGAAGAATCCTGTCTTTTCCGAATGATCCTCTCCCCGCCTCTGCGCGACACCGCCGATGGGCTCGCCCGGCTTTTCGCCGAACGGGCCGACGGTCACGACCGCGCCGGTCGATTCGCACATGACAACATCGCCGATTGCCGGAATGCCGGCCTGCCGGGGCTGACCGTGCCGCGCAGGCTGGGCGGCGCCGGCGCCGGTCTCGGGCAGGCCGCGATGGTGATCGGCACCCTGGCGCGAGGCGAGCCCTCCACCGCCTTGGTGCTCACCATGCACTTACTCCAGCATGGGCTGATCCATGCGCGCGCGGCCTCGCCGGACGGGAGCTGGCCCCTGGCGATCGCCGATGGGCTCGGCCGCGCGGCGGTGGAGGACGGCGCGCTCATCAACGCCCTGCGGGTCGAGCCCGAACTCGGAACCCCCTCGAGGGGCGGCATGCCGGAGACGGTGGCTCGGGCGACCTCCACCGGATGGCGGATCAGCGGCCGAAAAATCTATTCCACCGGCAGCCCGGCCCTCACGCATGGCCTCGTCTTCGTCCGCACCGATGAGGCGGAGCCGCGCATCGGCAACATCCTGGTGCCGATGGCCTCCGATGGCGTGCGGATCGAGGAGACCTGGGACCATCTCGGCCTGCGCGCCAGCGGCAGCCACGACGTGATCTTCGAGGATGTGGCGGTACCCGCCGACCATGCCGTGGACCTTCGCCCGCCCGAGGGCTGGCGCAAGCCGGATCTCCAGCAGCAGGCCTGGAGCACGGCGATGCTCTCCGCCCTCTATGACGGCGTCGCGCGCTCGGCCCAGGCCTGGTTCATCGCCTTCGCGAAAAATCGCAAACCCGGAAGCCTCGGCCAGAGCCTCGCGACCTTGCCGCGTTTCCAGGAGGCCATCGGCGAGAACGAGCGACTGCTCGCCGTGAATGCCCGCCTGATCCGGAGCTTCGCCGCGGATGTCGACGGAGGCGCCTGCCCCTCGGTCGCCGAATCCGGCTTCCTCAAGACCACCGTCACCGAGAACGCGATCCAGCTGGTGCAGCGCGCCGTCGAACTCGCCGGCAATCCCGGCCTGTCGCGGGCGAACCCACTGGAGCGACACCTGCGCGACGTCCTGTGCGGGCGCATCCACTGGCCGCAGACCGATGCGGTCCGCATCGCCGCCGGGCGCGCCGCCCTCGGCCTCTGACCCCTTCCCAGTTACGGACTCAAGGAGATCGCGATGAGCTTTCCGTCGCCGGATGCCGTCGAATTCATCGGCTTCGCCGCCCCGCGCTACACCTCCGAGACCCATGCGGCCTCGGGCCCCGCCATCGACCGGGACTATCTCCGGCTGCTCGCCCAGGCGCATGAATGGGGCGGGTTCGACCGCATCCTGGTGGCCTTCTACGCGACCCAGCCCGACGCGCTGCTGCTCTCCGCCCAGATCGCGGCGGTGACCGACCGGATCGGCCTGATGATCGCCCATCGCACCGGATTCACCGCGCCGACGGTGGCCGCGCGCCAATTCGCGACCCTCGACCAGCTGACCGGCGGGCGCGTCGCCATCCACGCCATCAGCGGCGGCGACGACAGGGAGCTGGCGCAGGACGGCGACCACCTGACCAAGGACGAGCGCTACGCCCGCACCGACGAATTCCTCACCATCGCCCGGCAGGTCTGGACCGCCGAAGCGCCGTTCGATTTCGCCGGCGCGCATTACCGGATCGAGCGGGGATTCTCCGAGGTGAAGCCGGTGGACCCGCGCGGCATCCCGGTCTTCTTCGGCGGGGCCTCCCCGGCCGCCATCACTGTCGCCGGGCGTCACGCCGACACCTACGCCCTGTGGGGCGAGAGCCTCGATCAGGTCCGGGAGGCGATCGCCCGCGTGCGAGCGGCAGCTGCCCCCCATGACCGCGATCCCCGGTTCAGCCTGTCGTTCCGGCCGATCCTGGCTGCGACGGAGGAGGAAGCCTGGGCCAGGGCCGAGGACATCCTGGCCCGCACCCGCGCCACCCGCGCCGCCAGGGGCCTCGGGCCGGCGCCGGTGCCGGAGAACGAGGGCTCGCGCCGCCTGCTCGCGGCGGCGTCCCAAGGCTCGCGCCTCGACAAGCGGCTCTACACCGCCATCGCCAGGGAGACGGGCGCCTCGGGCAATTCCACCGCCCTCGTCGGCACGCCGGAGCAGGTGGCCGACGCCCTTCTCGATTACCACGACCTCGGGGTGCGGACCTTCCTGATCCGCGGGTTCGACCCGCTGGAAGACGCCATCGCGTATGGCCGTGACCTGATCCCCACCTTCAAGCGGCTCCTCGCCCGGCGTGGGACACGGGCGGAGGCAGCCTGATGCGCGCCCTTATCACTCTCCTCGCCGTGCTGGCGTTCGCCGGCATCGCCCGCGCCGACGAGACGGTGCTTCGCGTCGGCGACCAGCGCGGCAATGCCCGCGCCCTGATGGAGGCGGCCGGCGTCCTCGCCGACCTGCCCTACCGGCTCGAATGGAGCGAGTTTCCCGCCGCAGCCCCTCTTCTCGAAGCCCTCAATGCCGGGGCGATCGATGCCGGCGGCGTCGGCGACGCCCCCTTCACCTTCGCGGCCGCCGCCGGGGTGCCGGTGAAGGCCTTCGTCGCCTTCCGCAACAAGCAGGACGGCCTGGCGATCCTCGTCGCCAAGGATTCGCCGTTCAAGACGGTGGCCGACCTGAAGGGCAAGAGCATCGCCACCAATCGCGGCTCCATCGGCCATCAGGTGGTGCTGGCCGCGCTGGAAGAGGCGGGCCTGCCGGCCAATGCCGTGACCCTGCGCTTCCTGCCCCCGGCGGATGCCAAGATCGCGCTCGCGGGCGGCAGCGTCGATGCCTGGGCGACCTGGGAGCCCTACACCTCCACGGCCGAACTCGCCGGCCTCGCCCGAGTCGTGCGCGACGGCAACGGCATCACGCCGGGCCTGAGCTTCGCGGTAGCGAGCGACGCCGCCCTGAAGACCAAGCGCGCGCAGCTCGCCGATTTCGGTCGGCGCCTCGTGAGCGCGCGCGAATGGGCGCTCAAGGATCCCGCGCCCTACGCGGCGGTCTGGTCGAAGCTCATCGGCCTGCCGGAGGCGGTGCCCCTGCGCTGGTTCTCGCGGGCGGAATATCGGGCGGTGCCCATCGACGACGCGGTGATCGCCGACGAGCAGCGCAACATCGACCTCTACGTCCGTTCCGGGCTGATCCCCGCCGCGCGGGCGCCGCGCGCCGACATCATCCTTGATCGGAGCTTCGAACCGGCCGCGATCGCGGTACGTTGAACAGACCGCCGCCGAGGACCGGACCCATGCACGACCCTTCCGACCACAGCCACGATCATGCCCATTCCGACCACGACCACGCGCATGACCACGAGGCGGCGCCCGCCGCCGAACGCTGGAAGCATGACGGCGTGCGGGTGATCCCGGGCGACAAGCTCGATTCGAACACCGCCCAGACACCGGGCATGTTCCGGCAGGCGGCGATCAACCATGCCCGCGTCGGCGCGCAGAAGATCTGGGCCGGCACGGTGGCGATCGCCCCCGACGCCAAGACCGGCGTGCACCATCACGGCGCGCTGGAGAGCGTCATCTACGTGGTCTCCGGCCGCGCCCGCATGCGCTGGGGCGACAAGCTGGAATTCGTGGCCGAGGCCGGACCCGGCGACTTCATCTTCGTGCCGCCCTACGTGCCGCACCAGGAGATCAACGCCGATCCGGACCAGCCGCTGAACTGCGTCCTGGTGCGCTCCGACAACGAGGCGGTGGTGGTCAACATCACCGATGTGGAACCCGTCGAGCGTCCCGAGACAGTCCACTGGGTCGACCCGATCCACAAGCATCCCTGATTCCGCGCCATACCGAGAGACGCCGCTCCATGATCCATCGTCGCCACGCGCTGCGGGCCGCCGCCGCGCTGAGTCTTCTCGCCCTCGCCCCTGGACGCGTGCTCGCCGCCGAGCCGAGGACGCTGCGCATCGGCTACCAGAAATCCTCGACCCTGATCGCCCTGCTGAAGCAGGACGGCAGCCTCGAGAAGGCGCTGGAGCCCCTCAAGGTCGGGCTCACCTGGCACGAATTCACCAGCGGTCTGCCGGTGATGGAAGCGCTCAACGCAGGCCAGATCGACCTTTCGGCCGATGTGGCCGATACGGTGCCGATCTTCGCCCAGGCCGCCAATGCGCGGATCACCTATGTGGCGCAGGAGGCCGCCTCCCCCGCCGCGCAGGCCATCCTGGTGGGGGCCGATTCACCCATCAAGACGGTGGCGGACCTGAAGGGCCGCAAGGTCGCGGTGACGAAGGGCGCCGGCGCGCATTACCTCCTGCTCGCCGCCCTGAAGGCCGAAGGCCTTCCGTTCAAGGCGATCACGCCCGCCTACCTCACCCCGGCCGACGGGCGCACGGCGCTGGCCAGCGGCGGGGTCGAGGCCTGGGTCGCCTGGGACCCGTTCCTGTCGGCGGCCGAACTGCAGACGGGCGCCCGCGTCCTGAAGGACGGAACCGGCCTATCGCTCTACAAGCGCTACTACCTCGCCTCGGACGAGTACGCGGCCAAGCACGGCGACATCCTCGACATCGTCTTCGCCAAGCTGCGCGACACCGGAACCTGGGTGAAGGCCAACCCGGACGAATCCGCGAACCGGCTCGGCGCGCTGTGGAAGCTCGATCCCGCCATCGTCGCCAAGGCCAATGCCCGCCGCACCTACGCGGTGGAGCCGGTGACCCGGGACGGTCTCGCCGAGCAACAGACCATCGCGGATGCGTTCCGCGCCGAGGGCCTGCTGCCGCGCGCCGTCGATGCCTCGGCGCTCGGCATCTGGGCGCCGACCAAGTCCTGACCGGCGAACGATGAATCCCGATGAGCCAGGCTCATCGGGATCGAAACGTCCCTCATCGCAGGAGGGGCGGGCTCACCACTTGTACGAGACGCTCGCGACGATCTTGCGCTGCGTGCCGTAGAAACAGGCTGTCGCGGACGAGCAGGACGAGACGAAGCGCTTGTCGCCGACATTGATCATGTTCACGGCGGCGCGCCATCCGGCGTAATCGTAATGCACCGCAGCGTCGAAGGTGACGTATTCGGGCACGACGAGGGTGTTGGCGACGTCCGCGTAGGACTGGCCGACATAGTTCACGCCGCCACCGAAACCGAAGCCTTTGAAAGTGCCGACCGGGATCGTGTAATCGGCCCAGAGCGAGGCGAGGGTCTGCGGAATGCCCACCGGAACCTTGCCGAGGTCGAGGTCCGTCCCCTCGATGGTGCGCAGACCGTAGAGCGTATAGGCGGCCGTGAGGTTCAGGCCTTCGGCGAGTGTCGCCGTGGCCGAGAGTTCGAAGCCGCGTGAGCGCACCGAACCGATCTGAAGATTGGTGAAGAGGCTGACCGGGTTCGGCGTGAGCGTGTTGTTGCGGACGAGATCGAAGGCCGCGAAGGTGAAGAGCGTGTTCCAGCCGACGGGTTGGAACTTGGTTCCGATTTCCACCTGTTCGCCGGTCTCCGACTTGAACGGCCGGTTGTTCACGTCGGCGCCCGCCGTCGGGTTGAACGATGTCCCGTAGGTGATGTACGGCGCCAGCCCGTTGTCGAGATTGTAGATGAGGCCGAGCCGGCCGGTGAAGGCGCTCTCGCTGATCTGGGTCGATGTCCCGGCCGGGATCTTGCTGTCGATGTTGTTGTCGACGAAGTCCTGGCGACCGCCGATGAGGAAGGTCAGGCGTTCGGTGAGCGCGATCTGATCCTGCGCGTAGAGGCCGACCTGCTGGAGCTGCTGGTTTAGCACGCGATAGGGGGCGGGCGCCGCGGCGGCCTGGAAATATCGCGGAGCGAGGATGTTCAGGGACGGGGCCGGGAAGGTCGAAGCCTGGTTGTCCGACAAGCTGTAGCGCTTGTAATCGACGCCCATCAGCACGGTATGCCCGAACGTCCCGTCGTTGAACCGGGCCTCGGCCTGATTGTCGACGGTAAAGATGCCGGCGCGGGGCGTCGTCAGGAAGCCGTAGCGGGCCAACTCCGTCTGAGCGGCATTGTTGTAGCCGTTGGCGACGTAGCGGGAATCCGAGACTTCCGTGAACGAGAACCGGAAGTTCTGGCGCACGGTCCAGACGTCGTCGACATGGTGCTCGAAATCGTAGCCGAGATTGGCCTGGTTACGGGTGTAGCGGTCCACCAGCGGATCGCTGGCGTTGAGCTTGCGGTCGATCCTGAGACCGGAAGCGTTGGTGCGCACGGTCCCGAAATACGGCAGGAACTGGCCGGCCCCGCCGGTCTCGTCGCGCTGGAAGCTCGTCAGCACCGTGAAGGTGGTGGCGCCGTCGGGCTTATAGGTGAAGCTCGGCGCGATGTAGTAGCGGTCCTCCGGCGCGAAATTCACCTGGGCGTCGCCGTTCTGGAAACGGCCGGTCAGGCGGTAGAACCAGTGGCCGGACTCGTCCACCGGCCCCCCGAGATCGAAGGCGGCGTAGCGCTGGCTGAACGAGCCGCCGCCGAGCTCGAGATAGCGCAGGGGCGTGAAGGTCGGCCGCTTCGAGACGATGTTGATGAGACCGCCCACGGGGCTGCCGCCGAAAAGGGTGGCGGCGGGGCCGCGCAGCAGCTCGATGCGTTCGGCGCCGAACGGGTCGATGCGGAAATTGGCGAAGCCGGTCTGGAACAGCTGGAGCCCATCCCGGAACAGGCCGGATTCCGTGGCCGAGAAGCCGCGGATCAGAAACCAGTCGAGGCGCGTGTCCGGGCCGAACTGGTTGGCGTAGATGCCCGGCGTGTAGCGCACGGCCTCGGACAGGGTCTGGGAGCCCTGCGCCTTGATCTGATCGGCGCTGACGACGCTGATCGATTGCGGCGTGCGGATGATCGGCGTGTCGGTCTTGGTCGCCGTGGCGCTGCGAGTGGCGACGTAGCCATCCACCGGGCCACGGGCGGTCTCGGGTGCGCCGCGGCCATTCCCCCCTCCCGTGCCGTTCCCCGCGCCCGACCCTTCGACGCTCAACGTGTCGAGGGTCACGGCCCGTTCCTGTGCCGAACCGGCTCCAGTCAGGGCGAGCACCGTGATCGACACCCCGGCCGCGAGGACGGCGGAACGGGCGAATGGGGACGACGGCATGGACGGCCTGGCTCCGGATGACGGGCAGCAGAACGGGCTCGCGCAAGTGGCGAGACGTGGCCTGCAGTGCTCTTTAGAATTATGATAAACTACTGTAATACAACATGTATTCGCCCTTCCGCCGTAGCTTTCGGCTCGGTCGGTGGCAAGATACCGAACACTCTTCGTCACTCGCCGTTGCTGCTTCGACACAGGCCGCGCAGGTTGTAATGCTTGTGCGCACTCAGCCTGCCGGAGATGTCACAGGCAGGAACGCTACGGGATCGGGGCGTGAGCCAGCGGATCGAAGCGGTGGAACCGGATGAGGGCCGGGGCCCGTTCTCGACGCGACGCTCTGCGTGGCGGAGTGCGGCCCGTCTCGGACGACGGCCGATGAACCCACCCCCGGCGCGACAGGCCGGGGATGGAGTGCGTGGTGGATGCCTTACTTCAGACGCGCGGCGGCCCAGGCGATGTGGTCGGCCATGAAGGTCGAGATGAAGTAGTACGAGTGGTCGTAGCCCTCACGCATGTTGAGGGTCAGCGGGATGCCGGCTGTCTTGCAAGCCTCTTCGAGCAGCCAGGGCCGCAGGCCGTCATCGAGGAAGCTGTCGGCCGTGCCCTGATCCACGAGGAACTCCGAAAAGCGCTTGCCGTCCTCGATCAGCGCGGTGGCGTCATGCGCGCGCCAGGCCGCCTCGTTGGTCCCGAGATACTTCTCGAAGGCGGGCTTCGACCATCCGGCCGTGGAGGGCTGGGCGATGGGTGCGAAGGCCGAGCAGGACTTGAAACGGTCGGGATAGGTGAGCGCGATGGTCAGCGCGCCGTGGCCGCCCATGGAATGGCCGAAGATGCCCTGGCGCGACATGTCGGCCGGGAAGTTCTCGGCGATGAGGGCGGGGAGCTCCTCGGTGACGTAGCTCCACATCCGGTAATTGGTGGCGTAGGGCGCCTCCGTCGCGTCGACATAGAAGCCGGCGCCCGAGCCGAACTGCCAGTTGCCGGCCTCGTCGGGAATATCCGCGCCGCGCGGGCTGGTATCCGGCGCCACGATGATCACGCCATGCTTAGCGGCGGCGCGGCGGTACTCGCCCTTGTCCATGACGTTTGCATGGGTGCAGGTGAGGCCGGACAGGTACCAGAGCACCGGCACCGGGCCGTTCTCGGCCTGCGGCGGCACGAACACCGCGAAGGTCATGGGGCAGCCGGTGGTCTTGGCATCGTGCTTGTAGACGCCCTGCGTGCCGCCATGGGCGCGGGCCTTCGAGATGGTTTCCATGCGGTGATCTCCTGATGGGCGATGGTCGGTGCGGGCTCTTCCCTCCCCCCTCTGCGGGGGAGGGTGGGCCTCGCGTCAGCGAGGGTCGGGAGAGGGGAGCGCCGTATCCGGAGAGGGGGCCCCTCTCCCGCCTGCTCCGCAGGCACCCTCCCCCGCGGAGGGGGGAGGGTCGAGGCGTTTCGTCTCGATGGGATCAGTAAACCACCACCGAGCGGATCGACTTGCCCTCGTGCATCAGGTCGAAACCGTGGTTGATGTCTTCGAGCGGCATGGTGTGGGTGATCAGGTCGTCGATGTTGATCTTGCCCTCCATGTACCAGTCGACGATCTTCGGCACGTCGGTGCGGCCGCGGGCGCCGCCGAAGGCCGAGCCCTTCCAGACGCGGCCGGTGACGAGCTGGAACGGACGGGTGGAGATCTCCTTGCCGGCCTCGGCCACGCCGATGACGATCGATTCGCCCCAGCCGCGATGGCAGCATTCGAGGGCCTGACGCATGACGTGGACGTTGCCGGTGCAGTCGAACGAGAAGTCCGCGCCGCCGCCCGTGACGTCGAGGATCGCCGCGACGACGTGATCGTTGCCGACCTCCTTCGGGTTGATGAAGTGGGTCATGCCGAACTTGCGGGCCATCTCCTGCTTGTCCGGGTTGATGTCGACGCCGATGATCTTGTCGGCACCGACCATCCGGGCGGCCTGGAGAACGTTGAGGCCGATGCCGCCGAGGCCGAACACCACGACGTTCGCGCCGGGCCAGACCTTGGCGGTGTAGATCACCGCACCGATGCCGGTGGTGACGCCGCAGCCGATGTAGCAGATCTTGTCGAAGGGAGCGTCTTCGCGGATCTTGGCGAGCGCGATGGCCGGCAGGACCGTGAAGTTCGAGAAGGTCGAGCAGCCCATGTAGTGGAACAGGGTGTTCGAGCCGCCCGGGCTGCCGCCGGTGGAGACGCAGGAGAAGCGCGAGGTGCCGTCCGGCATCACGCCCTGGCCCTGCGTGGAGCGGATCGCGGTGCAGAGGTTGGTGCGCTGCGACAGGCAGGACTTACAGCTGCGGCATTCCGGGGTGTAGAGCGGGATGACGTGGTCGCCGACCTTCAGGTCCGTGACCCCGGCGCCGAGCTCGCGGACGATGCCCGCGCCCTCGTGGCCGAGGATCGCCGGGAACTTGCCCTCGGAATCGAGGCCCGACAGGGTATAGGCATCGGTGTGGCAGATGCCGGTGGCCATCAACTCGATGAGGACTTCGCCGGCCTTGGGGCCTTCGATGTCGATGGTCTCGATGGTGAGGGGCTTCTTGGCCTCCCACGCGACCGCAGCGCGCGTCTTCATATCTCTATTCTCATGTCTGGACGATCACGGACGGTGTCGAACTGCCGACTCTTCGACTTCGCCTCATCCAGGGGAGGGCAAGCCGAACGGCCCGAAAATCTGTTTCGTGCAATGATGGTTCTGGAGACGAGATGCAACGCCCTCGGGCCGCGCGGGAGGTCGCGTCGCCCCTGTGTTGTCGCGGAAGCATACCCGCCGGCGCCTCAGCGATAGCCGGCGGCCTGCAGTTCGAACAATTCGGCGTAGCGCCCGCCCCTCGCCTGAAGTTCCTCGTGCGTTCCGGCCTCGATGACCTTGCCCCCGTCGAGGACGAGGATGCGGTCGGCCATGCGCACGGTGGAAAAGCGATGCGAGATCAGCACGCAGCTGCGGCCCCGGCTGAGATCGCGAAAGCGCTGGAACACCTCGAACTCGGCGCGGGCGTCGAGGGCGGCCGTGGGCTCGTCGAGGATCAGGATCTCGGCCTCGCGCATATAGGCCCGGCTGAGCGCGATCTTCTGCCATTGGCCGCCGGAGAGGTCGACGCCGTCGGCGAAGCGCTTGCCGAGCGGCTGGTCGTAGCCCAGCGGCAGGCGTTCGATCACGCCGTCGGCGAGGCTGCGCCCGGCGGCGCGGGCGATGCGGGCGGCGTCCTCACGCTCCTCGATGCGCCCGACGGCGACGTTCTCCGCGGCGGTGAAATCGAAGCGCACGAAATCCTGGAAGATCACGCCGATTCGGGCGCGCAGGTCGTCGAGGTCGTAATCGGAGAGCGGCCGGCCATCGAGCAGCACGCGGCCCTCGGTGGGGTCGTAGAGCCGGGTTAGGAGCTTGACGATCGTGGTCTTGCCGGCCCCGTTCTCGCCCACCAGGGCCAGCACTTCCCCGGCGGCGAGGCGGAAGCTCAAGGACCGGACCGCCCAGGTCTCGGTGCCGGGATAGCGGAACCCGACCTCCTCGAAGACGATGCCCTCGGTGATCGGCTGCGGGAACGGCACGGGCCGCTCCGGCGACCGGATCAGCGGCACCACCTCGAAGAACGAGAACAGGTCTTCGAGATACTGAGCCTGCGAGGAGATCTGCGAGAAGCCGAGCAGCAGGCCCTCGATCAGGCCGCGCAGGCGCTGGAACGAACCGGCGAGGAAGGCGAGGTCGCCGATGGAGAAGGCGCCCGCCACCGTGCGCCAGACGATGGTGGCATAGGCCGCGTAATAGGCGAGCGTGCCCAAGGCCGCGAAGAGGCCGCCCCAGCCGGCCCGCCGGATGGCGAGGGAGCGGTTGTCGTCCAGGAGCTTGGCGGCCACGATCCGGTAGCGTTCGGCGATATAGGCGTTGAGGCCGAAGAGCTTGACCTCCTTGGCCGATTCCACGCTGGCCCCGAGATAGCGCAGATAGTCGATCTGCCGCCGCTCGGGAGTGCGGGTCCAGGCGAGGCGATAGCCCTGCCGGTTGAAGTAGAGTTCGTTGAGGCAGGCCGGCACGAGGGAGCCGGCGAGCAGCAGGATCAGCCAGGGAGCGTAGGCGGCCAGACCGATCCCGAAGGCGACGAGCGTGATGAGGTCCTGCCCCTGCCCGAAGAGCTGGAACAGCAGGTTGGAGCGCCCGGTCACCTGCCGGCGGGCGCGTTCGAGCCGATCCTGCTGGGCGCTGTCCTCGAATTGCTCGAGGTCGAGGGCGGCGGCGTGGCGCATCAGCCGCAGGGTAGCGGCATTGGCGTAGCGGTCCGCGACCAGCCCATCGGTGAGGGTGCTCAGCCGCCCGAGCAGATCGGACAGGATGGCGAGGCCGAGCTCCACCGCCACGAGACCGGCCAATCGGGCGAGGGCCGGGTCCGCCATCCAGCCGGCGATCCCGGTTCCGGCGGGATGGGGCCGGGCATGTTCGGCGACGATGGCGTCGAGAATGAGCTTGCCGAGATAGAGCATCAGCACCGGCAGGCTCGCCCGCGCGAGACGCAGAGCGATGCTCGCCATCAGCAGGCGCGGGCTCGCCGCGTAGACGAGGCGAAACAGCGCCGGCAGGTAGCGCAGGGCGCCCACGCGCTCGACGACAAACCGGTTCAGCAAGGGGGCGAGGGAGGCGGTGGACATCGCAGCGGACCATGACGGGAGCGACCGCGCCCGTCGATGCGTCGTAGGGTGCACGATAAGATTCCCACGCGGTGTCGGCGCGACAGCCTGAGGCGACCGGCGGTCTCAATCGATCCGCTTCATTGTGCACACGCCTGAGGACATCGGGCATGACGGCAAGACTTTGCTTTGTGTCCCATGTTAGAATCTCGCCTGCATTGTGCGCGTGAGGCGGGTTGGATGCTCAGCGGTTCGACTCTTCTACGGGTGGTGGTGCTCTTCGTCGCGGCGGCGGCGCTGGCGGGTCTGGTCCAGGCCTTCTGGCCGCAGGGTGCCGACGCTCCGCCCCCCGCGCCGACGGTGCAGCGCACCGAGCCGACCAAGGCCAGCCCACCGAGAACCGTCGCGACTGCGCCGCAACCTCGCGCGGAACCGGCACCCGCCGCCCCGCAGGAAGCCCCACCGGCCTCCGTCCTGCCGCCCTCGCCGATCCGGCCGCTGCCCCGGCAGTCCGCACAGGCCGGCTCGCCGGAAGGAACGGGGAATTCCGCACTCAACCCGCCCCCCCTCCCCTATGGCGGCCCGGTGGCGCCCCTGGCCGAGAGCCCTCCGCTGAACGCGACCCCGTCGGAAACGCAGCAGGCTATCGACAATGCGGGGCCGGCGGCGGTCTCCGTGGTGGATCTCAACACCGCCTCGGTGGCGGAACTCAACGGCCTCAAGGGTGGCGGCATGATCGGCCGCGCCATCACCCAGCGCAGGCCCTACGCCTCGGTGGATCAGCTTCTCTCGAAACGCGTCCTCAGCCGGTCGACCTATGAGCGGATCAAGAACCAGGTGACCGTGCGTTGAGCGATGGAGGCCGGCTTCGTGCTGGCATCGAACGCCGCCGCTCCGTAAGATCGGCGAAACGACGGTGGGTTGCAGCCGTGCGACCCGCCAGAGGGACAACGAGGCGTCGGGGCCGGATGGGTGAGGTGCGTGCCATGACGGCTCGGCGAGGGACAGCCCGGTTCACCGGCATTGCGCGGACCGTTTTGGCAAAGCCCGCTCCGCCATCCACGGGACAAAGCCGCATCCCACGCGCCCAATGCACCGGAAACGCTTGAAAGGACCCGATATGTTGACACAGCCCAGCAACATCACCCTGCGCGACGATCTCGGGGTGACGGAGACCTCCGAGACCGACAATGTGGTGCGGTGGGATGGCGAGCGGCTCTATGTCGAGCACGACATTTATCACAACGGCCAGCTCGTTCATAAGAAGTACCGCAAGAACGTCACCGAGCCCGTGGCGAGAGCGCTCCAGGCGCTGATCAATCGCGCCAAGCAATAGGCGAGCAAACCATAGGCGCGACGGCGTCAGGCCCCACCGTCGCAGGAGACCGCCGCGCCACGGGCGGGATCGGCCCTGCCGGGGCCGGTGATGGGGCCGCCGATCTCGGTCGCCGCACCGCGTCACATCCCGCGACCGGCCGGGCGCGAGGTGTGACTTGCGGCAGGCAACGAGCCTTACCTCAGTAGCGGGCCGTCACGCTGGCGAGGACGGTGAGCGGTGCGCCGGGGAGATTGTTGAACTGATTGAAGGGCTGCTCGATGTAGCGGCGATCCGTGAGGTTGCGGCCGTTCACGGCGAAACGCCATGTCGGGTCGATCTCGTAGAACAAGGTCGCGTCGAGGCGCGCATAGGCGCCGACCTTGTAACTGTTGGTGATGTCGCCGAAGCGCTCGCCCACATAGGTGACGCCGCCGCCGAAGCCCCAGCCCCGCATCGGGCCGCTCTGGAACTGGTAGGTCGACCACAGGCTGGTGCTGAAGGTCGGGGCAGCCGGGAGCCGGTTGCCGATGGCGATCGTCGTATCTTGCGTCACCTTTGCATCGAGATAGCCGATACCGCCGATGATCCTCCAGCCGGGCAGGATCTCGCCCGCAATGTCGGCCTCGACGCCCTGCGAACGCTGCTCGCCGGTGATGATGGAGAAGCCGGTATTGATTGGGTCGGCCGCGGCGACGTTCGCCCGAACGATCCGGAAGGCCGCAGCGCTCAGGGTGAGGCGATCAGGGATAAGATCGACACGCGTGCCGATTTCGACCTGCTCCCCGGTCTCCGGCGCCGGCGTCAGGCCACCGATGACGTTGGCGGTCTGTGGGGTGAAAGAGGTCGTGTAGCTTCCGTAGACGGTGAGCGGCTCGATCGGCCGCCAGACCAGGCCGACGCGCGGCGAGGTTCCGGTGACGTCCTGAGTGGGAGGCACGGTGTTGTTGGTGAGGGTGCGCTGAAAATACAGCTGGTTGGCCGTATCCACGCGGACGCCGAGGACGAGTTGCAGCCCCTGGGCCAGCTCGATCTGGTCCTGCATGTAGGTGCCGACCATGAACAGGTTCTGCCGCAGGTCACTCTGCAGGGCGAGCGTTCCGATCTGCGGGATCGATCCCCGGATCGGGTTGAGGAAGGAAACCGCGCTTGCTGTCCCCTGCTGCGTATAGGGATGACGATAACCGTCGACGATTTCGACGCCGAACAGGGCCGTGTGGCGGAAGCCGAACAGGTCGAAACGGGCAACGGCTTCCGTCTGGCTGTCGATCGAGTTGTAGATGGACTCGACCTCGGAGAGACGCCGCGTCAGCGACGCCCCGTTCGCGCTCACCCCGGTGGCGCGGGTGGCCAACACATCGAACTGGCCCCATTGACCGTTGATCACCTGCCGCAGGGTCAGGCTTTCGTTGACGTCATGCTCGGCCCGCAGGGTGATGGAGTTCGATTCGCCATAATACCGGGACCATGACTCGCCATAGTAACGGCGGATGTTGTCCAGGGGCACCCGACCCTGGAAAGCCGTGAGACCTTCGTCATACTGGCTGTGCTGGCGCGAGAACTCGGCACTCAGGGATATCCGCGTCGATGCATCGGGCGTCCACAGCAGGGACGGCGCGAAGAAATGGCGCGAATTGGAAGGGCCACCGAAATCCCGGAAGGTGGGGTCGTCCTGCGTGGCGAAGCTGAAGCGGGCGGCGAGCCCTTCCGTCCCTGGAACGGCACCCGTCACCGAGCCCTGAAGCCGCCGGAAGGCATAAGACCCGCCCTGCAGGGTGAGGTCCGCGGAGGGCGTGAGCATGGGCTGGCGCGTGACGATGTTGATCAGGCCACCGGGATCGCCCCTGCCATAGAGAACGGAGGTGGGGCCCTTGAGCACTTCCACGCGCTCGACATTGGCGAGGTCGCGCTGTGTCGGTTGGAAGGTATTGGCCGGGTTCAGCAGCACGCCGTCGATCGCGTAGGTCTGCGTGTTGAAGCCGCGCAGCACATAGGTGTCGGACCGGCCCTGGATGGTGCCGGCGGGCTGGACATTGCTCACATTGGTGAGCGCATCGGTCAGGCGGACGTCCTGCTGGTCGAGGAGCACGTCACGGGGCACGACCTGGACCGATTGCGGAGAGTCGCGCAGGGCGGTGTCCGTCCGGGTCGAGGTCGCGGAACGGCTCGCCCGGTAGCCGGTGACGGGGCCGTTCGCCCGCTCGCCACTGCCGATCACCGACAATTCCGACAACACCACCGCGCTCTCGGCCGGGAGCACCTGGGCTCGCGCACCGGAGAACGGCACGACACCGATCGCCAGGATGGTCGTCATCTTCAAAACGACGAGCGGGCGCAGCACTGTGCTGCAATATAATTCTTCTTTTAGCTTATTCATGATGTCGTCGTCTCAAGTCTCGGCATGTCTTGGCCGGCATCGAGATCTGTAGAAGGACAAAGCTGTTCGCTACAAGCACGCCTCATTCATCATGAGTGTGCGTAATCAAGTTCTTAAACACCTGTTGTAATTTCACTACTCTCTGGAAAAGCTCCAAACTATTCCTTATCGACAAATTAAAGATGCTCATTGTAGTATATAAGTAAATATTTTTCCCAAAAATAGCACCAAGCGCGACGCCCTCTGCCTAGCGAAGACTTCCATGACCGACAATGTCGTACGTTGAAAGGACGCGTGGGCCGATAAGGAACACGACATTCGGCACAACGGTCGGCTCGGTGATGGAAAGTGCCGCCGGAACGTCACCGAGTCTGTGGCTAAAGCACTCCGGGCACCGATCGATCGTGCCGAGTAAGAGCGGACATCGAACGCAGACCTTCGATCACCGGCCCGGCGGACAGGCGCATCCCTGAGTCGCGATCGTCGCCGCTCGGAGCGAGGATTTGGTAATTCCGATTCCGGTCATCCCTGGACGAGGGTCCCCTTCTGCACGATTGTGGGATGGCTCGCGTTCTGGTCGTCCGCGATGCCCCGTATGATGTCGCTCGCAGCGTGATGCGGCGGCGGAGGTTCCCGGCGATGGTCCTGTCCCGATATGTCGCCGTCTTCGCGGTCCTGTTCGCCGCCCTGCTGATCTCCGTTCCGGCGACCGCGCAGCAGGCCGAGACGCGCATCGCCCTCGTGGTCGGCAACGGCGCCTATGAGGGGGCGCCCATCGCCACCGCCGCCAACGATGCCGGCCTCATCGCGCAGACGCTGCAGGCGGCGGGGTTCGACGTGGTGGGGGCGCGCGACCTCGACGAGGATGCCCTGCGCAAAGCACTGCGCGACTTCCTCGACAAGGCGGCGGCGACGGGGCCGGACACGGTGGCCTTCGTCTATCTCGCCGGATACGGGCTGCAGCTCGAGGGCGAGACCTTCTTCGCGCCGGTGGATGCCCGCATACCCACCGCCGTCGACGTCCCGGTCGCGGCCCTGCGCGTGTCGGACTACATCAAGCGCCTCTCCACCGTGCCGTTGAAGGCCCGGTTCGTGGTGCTCGACGCGGCCCGCGCCAACCCATTCGTGAAGACGGGCGAACCGCTCGCCGGCGGTCTCGCCCTGGTGGAGGCCGAACCCGGCAGCCTCATCGCCTACAACGCGGCGCCCGGCACCGTGGCGCCGCCCGAGACGGGGGCCTATGGCGCCTATGCGCAGGCCCTGGTGGAAATGATCCGCGAGGGCGGCCTCCAGCCGGCGGTGCTCTTCGACCGGGTGCGCCTGCGGGTGAACGAGACCACCAAAGGCGCGGCCATGCCCTGGGACGACGCCCGGATCGAGGCACCGTTCGTGTTCTTCGAGCGCAATGCCGACGCGCCCGCCCCGGCGCAGCCCGAGCCGATCGCGGCCCTCCGCGACCGGCCGTTAGGCGACATCGGCGCGCGGGACGCCTATTCGGTGGCGGTCGAGCGCGACACGCTGCAGGGGTACCAGGATTTTCTCGGTGCCTATCCCGACGACCCGATGGCCAAGCGCGTGCGCGCGATCGTGGCCGCCCGGCGCGAGGCGACGACCTGGCGTCGCGCCCTGTCGTCCGGCACGCAGGACGCCTACTGGTCCTACCTCTCGCGCTACCCGCGCGGACCGCACGCGGCGGATGCGCGCCGCCGCCTCGCCCGCCTGTCCGCCCCGCCGCGACCGCCCGAAGCCTTCACCGCACTCTCCTTCAACCTGCCCCCGCCGCCGCAGGAGGAGGAGAGCTATTTCGACCGGCAGGTCGTCGCCTTCGACGACCCGGCTTATGCCCTGCCCCCGCCGCCCCCCGGCGTGCTGGCACCCCGTCCGGCCTATATCGTCGACATCGCGCCCCCGCCGCCCGAGGACGAGCTGTTCGCGCTCCCCGTCCCCCTCTTCGAGCCGGTCCCGGCCTATGTGAGCGCCCCCGCCTACATCGTCGCGCCGCCGGACAACGTCATCTACCAGAACATCCACAACAGGGTGGTGATCAACGAGATAAACCGGCGCGTCATCGAGCGGCCGCGCGGACCTTCGGCGGCGGTGCCGCCGGGCTCGGAGCGGCGGCTCTCGCCCCTCGGGTGGCGCTGCCGCCCTCCCTGTCGCACCGCGTCGACCGTAACGACGGCCCTCGCCGCGACCGCCCCGGCCTGCCGCCGGGCGCCCGCGACGAAAGACCGAACGATCCCCGCATCGGCCGCCCGCTCCCCGCATTGAGCGTCCCAGACCCGCGCGCCGCGCGGCCGGACCCGAAGGCTTTGCCCGAGCCGAGGCCGGTCGCGAACACGCGCGCGTCCGGCGACGTCGGCGCACCGCCCGACCGAGTGCACGCGGGGGACGGCAAGACCGGGCCGGACCGGAAGGCCGCCATCGACCGTCGTGCCCCGCCCGATGCGGTGAACCCCGCCGGCCCCGGAGCCGGACGCGGCAACGCCGATCCCGCCGACCGCGCGGCCTTGCGCCGGGAACGGATCGAGCGCCGGGAGGCGGCCCGCGCCGCTGCCGGAGCCGAACGACCGCAGCTGCGTCCCGCCCTCGACCAGCCGCTCGGCGAGCGCGCCCGCGAGGGGCGTCCGGGGCATGATCGAGTGGCCCGGACGGGTTTCGAGCCGAACGGCCCACAGCGTCTCAGGCGGGAGCTGGCCAACCCCAATCGCGAAGCGCCCGGCCAGCCGCCGCGACGCGGCCCGGATTCCGATGCCCTGCAACGCCAGCAGCAGAGGCTTCAGATCCAGGAGGCTCGCCAGCAACAGCGGATGCAGATGGAGCAGCAACAGGCCGCCCGGCGCCAGCAGGGCCAAGCCCAGCAGCAGATGATGATGCAGCGTCAGCAGCTCCAGGAGAACCGCCAGCAACAGCGCATGCAGATGGAGCAGCAGCAACAGGCCCAGCGCCAGCAGATGCACCAGCGCCAGCAGATGATGCAACGTCAGCAGATACAGGCCTAGCAACAACAGCAACAGGCCGCCCAGCGGCAACAGATGATGCAGCAGCAACAGCAGGCGGCTCAGCGCCAGCAGAGGCAGGCTCCGCCATCGGGCGGGAACCCGAACTGCCATCCGGGCCGGCCCTGTCGCTGAAGCGGGTTATCACGGGAACGGGAAGATAAGCCCGGACCTCGTGTCGGTCCTCGCCGAGATCGACTTGCATCCATCGGCGCTGATCCCGACCGATGGTCGTCCTCAGCGCGTTCGGCGGAATCCCGCCGCGCCTGAGGTCAGTCGAGGTCTTTCGAGAATGCGCGTGCGAGCCGCTCGACCGTCGCATCGTCGACTCCGTCGGCGACGAAGTCGGCACGCCAGGAGCGCATGCGGATTGCGAGGGTGGCGACGATGTCTCGGGCCTCGTCCCGCGAGAGGTCGAAATCCTCGACCCGCGTCAGGCAGTTGCCGGTGGTCGGGTAGCTCCCGGATCGACCGACGCCGATGGCCTGCTGGGGATCCATATCCGGTTGGGGGACCACGTCGAAGGCCTGGGACAACCGCCACCCGTCGCCGCATCGGAAGAAGGCGTGGTTCTTGAGGTGATCGTCCCGGTTGCCGCACAGGACATTGAACACCATGCGGCGGAACAGTTCATGGCGGTCGGACACGTGACGCACCCCGTGCCGGAGGAGAAACATGGCGAGGTCGGGGTAGGAACCGGAATCGGAGGTTTCTTCCAATCCGAGCGCAGTCAATCCGCTCATGTAGTGGCATGTCGGGTGGTAGGGGGCCGCATCGCGGTCGAAGCGCTTCACCAGGACGACCTTGCGAGGCCCGACGGCGAGAACCCGAGTTTCGGCGGCGTCGATCCCGCAACGGGATGCCAGACGCATCGTCGCGTGCTCCGCGCTGCATTGGTCGTAGGTGTCGTCCCGCCTTTGGAACTTGGCGATCCATAAGGTCCCCTCGTACTCGATGACGGCTTTCGGTCGGGCGCCCCCCATGCTCATGCCCGCCGTCCAGAGGTGGGCCGCCAGCCCTTCGACCGCCTCGCCTCGTTCGAGACGCTCGAACCCGTCCGCGATGCCGTCGAGATCGGCCGTGGCCGCGTAGCCCGGACGCGGTGACGGGGGAGCCGGGGTTTCGGAGAAGGCGAGGCAGCCGACGCGCTCATCCCCGGGGGCAAGCAACCAGTCAGACGGCATCATCGGGGGAGAATCGTGAGGCCGACGATGTTCGACGAGCCGTCGCCCCCAACGGTCCGGAGTGGCATCCGCCAGGATGCCCGGAAGTCGGCCACGGATGGTGCTGCTGAATGGCCCCGGCTGAAGCGGCAAGCGTTCCGGGTCCAGGGCGAAAGCCCGGCCATGACTGTTCTTCAGCCAGGACCCGACATAGGCGAATTCGCCATAGGACCGACCGGCCGCCGGCATGACGAGCCGGTAGCGGCCGACGAGGTCCGTGGCCCCGTCCTCGCGGCGGACATGGACATAGATGTCAGAGGTCATCGAGGTTCACGTCGCGCGGGCGACGCGCACGGCTGGGAAGGCGGCTGGTCTCGATGGAAGCGGCGAGGTGGTCGTTCTCGGGGCTGACCGCGCGCCGCACGGCCGGGAACAGGCCGAGAGTCCAGACGGCCCTGGCGAAGACGCCGAGCGAAACCGAAGGATCGCCTTTCTCGAGCTTGCGCAAGGTCGGGAGGGAGACCCCCACGCGGGACGCGAGGTCGGATGCGGGCTGACGTCGGCGCAATCGCGCGGCCCTGATGGCCTGCCCGATCTCGCGAAGACCCTCCGAAACCTCGAAGGGCGCATGTGCCGAGCGTTCGTTCGTCATGCCGCCATCCTTGCATCTCAGGCAGCTTAGATGAAAGTATGTTTTCTATTCTGGGTCGGTTTTCCTGCCGAAGGGGGGATCTGGGGTCTCTCTCGACGGGGAACGAACCGGTATAGGTTCATGCCGTCAAACAAGGGCGGGGAGACGGCCGGTCAAGTTCGGAACGGTGGCATCGGCTGCGGCAACGTCCGCAGGTCGCCGGGCTGGCTCGGGCCGATCTCACCGACGAGGGCCGGCTTCATGTCATAGAGACCGGAAATGGCTTCAAGGGCGGCGATCGCGTCCTGATTGGTGCCCCAGC
Organism: Methylobacterium sp. WCS2018Hpa-22; assembly: GCF_031843785.1. NCBI lineage: Bacteria > Pseudomonadati > Pseudomonadota > Alphaproteobacteria > Hyphomicrobiales > Methylobacteriaceae > Methylobacterium > Methylobacterium sp. WCS2018Hpa-22. The sequence continues at coordinate 11,052 of NZ_JAVTJA010000022.1, read as the reverse complement.
GCGTCACTGTCGCCACGAAGGCGCGTGTCGTCATCAGCGTCACGGGGAACTCCACGTCGAGGAAGAGGGTCGCGACCTTCCGATCTTCGTAGAGCACGACCGCCGAACTCGCCTCGGTCGGGTGCCAATGCGCCACGAACTCGCGCAGAGCCTGTTCGCCGGAATCACGCAGGGCTGACTTGAGCAAGGCATCCCCCGCTGGAGTCCGCGGCCGCGCGCGCAGGGCCGCGACACCGATGCCGACCACGGTCTCCACCCGTAGCGCGGCTTCGCCGAGGCCATCGATCCAGGCGGCGATCTCGGCAGCAAAGGGCTTGGAAAGGTCGCCGACCACCTCCTCCTCGACCCGGTCTACCAGTACGATCCGCCGGTTGAGACCGCGCAGCGTATCGAGGATGCCCGCTGCGGCGAGCCGGATCAGAGGCCCCGCATCGGCGACGACGATGAGCTTCCGGTCCGAAGGGGCGATCATGGCGACACCGTCCAAGTGGTGGTGCCGTCCTTGTTGTCCTTCACGGTGACGCCCATGGCGGCGAGGGCGTCGCGGGCGCGGTCGGAGGCGGGCCAGTCTTTGGCGGCGCGGGCGGCGCGGCGGGCCTCGATCGCGGCCTCAACGGCCGCCACGTCGACGCCGGCAGCGGCGATGGCTTTATCCTCCCGCGCGGATTTCGTGCCTGCGAGCAGGCCGAGCAGGCCCGCACCGGCCTTCAACGCGGCTGGGTCGTCGAGGCGGTGCAGCTCGGCGAGGGCGGCGGCGGTGTTGAGGTCGTCGAGGAGTGGCTCCACCACCGAGGCCGGCGCCTCGGGTCCGGCGGTCACGTCGCCGACGATGCCGTACCAGCGGTCGATCATCTTCGCCGCCTCCTCCAGCCCGCGCACGGTCCAGTCGATGGGCTGGCGGTAATGCGTCTTCAGCATGGCGAGGCGCACGACCTCCCCGGGCCAATCCTTCAGCACTTCGCGCAGGGTGACGAAGTTGCCCAGCGATTTGGACATCTTCTGCCCCTCCACCTGGAGGAAGCCGTTATGGAGCCAGACATTGGCCATGACGTCCGTCGAAAAGCAGCAGCGCGACTGGGCCACCTCGTTCTCGTGATGAGGGAAGATCAGGTCGAGACCGCCGGCATGGATGTCGAAGGTCTTGCCCAGATGCTTCCACGACATGGCCGAGCACTCGATGTGCCAGCCCGGCCGCCCCGGCTCGGCGATGCCGGCCGGCGAGGGCCATGACGGCTCGCCGGGCTTCGAAGGCTTCCACAGGACGAAATCCAGGGGCGAGCGCTTGTAGGGGGCGACCTCGACCCGCGCGCCGGATTCCATCTCGTCGAGGGGCCGCTTCGAGAGCGCGCCGTAATCGGGCATCGAAGGCACGTCGAACAGCACATGGCCTTCCGCCACATAGGCATGACCGGAGGCGACCAGCCCTTCGATGATCGTGTGCATCTCGGTGATGTGGTCGGTCGCGCGGGGCTCGATGAAGCGCGGGCGCTCGCCCGGCACGTTCACATCCTCGGCCATCAGCACGCCGAGGTCGCGGATGTCGCCGTGAAAGGCGGCGAGGGTCCCGTCGGTGAGTTCGCGGATGGTGATGCCGCGCTCGGCCGCGCGGGCGTTGATCTTGTCGTCCACGTCCGTGACGTTGCGGGCATAGGTGACATGCGCCTCGCCGTAGAGATGGCGCAGCAGCCGGAACAGCAGGTCGAAGACGATGATCGGCCGGGCATTGCCGATATGGGCCGCGTCGTAGACCGTCGGCCCGCAGGCATACATCCGCACATGCGTCGGATCGATCGGCGCGAACGGCGCCTTCTCGCGGGTCAGGGTGTTGTAGAGCCGCAACATCGGCGCCATGAAACCGTCTTTCGTAACCCTGGAACGCGACCGTGCCGCCACCTGTGGAGGCCGCCCGTCCCCATGCCCTAAATCCCGAGAACCGATCAACTTTTACGATTCGCGAGGCACGTGCCCCCGAACCGAGGTGATCGGACGGGCCGGATGCCAAGCTCCCTGCGTGTTGCACGGAGGCGACGGACCCTGCCGAGCAACTGGGCTACCCCAAAACGGTGATGAATTCGAGAACGACGCCGGGAGAGGTTCGGTCAAGGTCGCGACGATCCGGAAAGGATTTGTTTACCGACGAGGCCGAGATTTTCCCAAACGCGAATCCTCCCATCCGGTGAATCCCGCCTTTCGTGGATCCCGTCATCAAGGTCTTGCCCATGCGACGCTCGGCTGCCGGTCTCGGCGCTCTCTGCGCCTTTGCGCTCATTTCCTCCGCTGCCCTGGCCGTCGATGACGGCGAGAAGCCGGCCCGCGTGCCCGGTCAGGTGGAGAAGACGTTCCTGATTCCCGCCGGCGAGGGTTACGGCGTCGGCGAGTGCCTGGTGGCGGGCAGCGGCTCCTGCGGACAGGTCGTGGCCGATGCCTGGTGTGAGGCGCAAGGCTTCGCCGCCGCCGGCTCCTTCGGCGTGGCCGCTCCCGAGGACTATACCGGCACTATCGATCAGCCGCCCGCGCCGAAGCCCGTCGAGCCGCCGATCCGCATCACCTGCAAGGACTGATCGGCAAGGACTGATCCGCAAGGATCGATCCCGTTCGTTCGAGGCGGCCCGGCCCGATGCCGGGGCCGCCTCCAAAGACGAATCAGCCCTTGAAGAAGTCGCCGCAGCGGGGCGGCGCGTCGGTGGTGCCCCAGGGCATCAGCGGCACCGCCGTGGTGGAGTTCTTGGGCGAACCCTGGATCACCTTGTCGGAATAGACCATGTAGATCAGCGTATTACGCTTCGCGTCACAGCCGCGGACGATCTGCATCGACTTGAAGATCAGTGACCGTCGCTCGCTGAAGACCACCTCGCCCTGTTTCAGCTTGTCCTTCGGGTTCTTGAACGCCACCGGCCCGACCTGCCGGCAGGCGAGGGAGATGTCGGAGACGTCCTCCGCGAGGCCGAGCGTGCCCTTGATGCCGCCCTTCTCGGGTTGCGTGTACCAGCAGGCGATGCCGGAGACCTCCGGGTCGTCGATGCCGTAGACCACCAGCTTGTCGTTGGGGGTGAGCGGACGCCACACGGTGGATTTGTCGAAGATCCGGTCCGTATCGTCTGCGCGGGCCACCGCTCCGCCCATCGCCAGCCCGGCCAACCCCACAGCCACCGCCCTGCTTGTGAGACTCCGAAGACACATCATCACACCATTCCCCTCAAGTTTGTCGATGGGCATGTGGGAACACTGTCCCGCTCTCGCGAGGGCGGTTAGACAACCTTTGCTAAAGCGCTCTTCCGTACCCTGTCCGAGGGCCGGAACCGCCCAGCTTCACACCCGTTCCTGACAGGTCATGCCGCTGATCCCTCCACAGATCCGCAAGCTCGTCGCAACGTTCGGCGCCGCCATGGCCGCCATCGCGTTCGGGACAGCCGTGCAGGCACAGGCTCCCAACGCCCAGTGCCAGCGATACCGCTACGAGCTCGCCAATCTCAGCGACGGCGCCAACACCGCCCGCGCCCTGCAGAACGAGATCGGCCGGCTGGAGGCGTATTACCGGACGCTGAGCTGCGAGGGCGGCAAGTTCCTGTTCTTCGATTCGCGCCCCCCGCAATGCGGCGCGGTGGAGCAGCGCATCCGGGCGCTCCAGGCCGGGTACGGCGCGGAGAACGGCGAAGTCACCGCCGCCCGGCGGCGTCAACTCACGGCGGCCATTGCATCCTCCTGCGCCGAGACCGGGCAGAAGGTCGTGGACGGCCCCGCGGGCGAGCAGCGCGGACGGGGCGGGGCGCAGGTCGTCTGTGTCCGGACCTGCGACGGCGCCTACTTCCCCATGAACAATCTGCCCGACGGTCGCGAAGGGGCCAACGAACTGTGCCAGGCTCTCTGCCCCGGCACAGAGGCGGTGGCCTATTCGATGCCTCATGGCGATGATGGCCTGAAACAGGCCGCGTCGATCAAGGGCAGCCGTGCCTACGTCTCCCTCGCCAACGCGTTCAAGTTCCAGAAGAACTTCACGCCCGATTGTTCGTGCAAGAAGGCGAACCAGACCTGGGCTCAGTCCCTGGTGAAGGCCGAGAGCATGCTCGTCCGGCACAAGGGCGACATCTTCGTGACGCCGATGCAGGCGGAGGCCATGTCGCGGCCGAAGGTGCGCGTCACCCTCGCGGGCCGCGCGGACAAGACCGTGGCCGCCATCGCCGCCGATGCGGCGACCCGGAACGGGGCCATCCTGTCCGAATCCGGCTCGGTTCGCGACGGAGCCACGGCTCAGACGCCCCCCCCTAGCGGCGAAGAGCGCGCCAATATTCGCATTATCGCGCCGAACATGATCGCGGCGCCGGCTCGGTCGATAGCGCCCTAGAGGCCATCGCGGAAACGCCGAACGAACGAGGGAGCATTCCCCCACGGAGTCGTCGATCGCGCCAAGCGCCATGGACGCAACTCGCTGACGGTGAACGGTTTTCTCTGCCTGCCACGACTTTGAGGCCGCGCAGGGCGGCAGAATACGGGCGAATGATCCGGGAACGAATTTGGAACCATCCCGGCTCCATTCGGTTCCGATGGCCACATCAACCTTTGTGAGTGACCATCCATGCGGAACCTCCGCCTGCTCTTTCTGACCGGCACGATGCTGCCGGCCCTGATCCTATCGGGCCCTCTTTCGGCCAGCCCCGACAATGGTGGGCCGGGCGTGATGCTGCTCGCGCAGGCAGGTCCCGGAGCCGAGCGCGGTGATCCGCGCGGTGGCGGCGATGCTCCCCGTGGCGGCGCGGCCCGGCCCGAGAGAGCCGAGCGGCCCGAGCGTGCGGAGCGGCCCGAGAAAGCGGAGCGTCCCGAGCGCGCCGAACGCCCGGAGAGGGCTGAACGTCCCGAGCCGCGCCAGGAGAAGCCCCCTGCCCGCGAGGAGCGTGCCCCGGCCGAGCGGCCCGCGCGCCCTGAGCGTCCCGAGAAGAACGACCGCGCGCCGGCCGAACGGCCGACCCCTCCCGCCGCGCGTGAGCGCGATGCGGACCCGGCCCCCGCCCGTCCGGCACCCAAGGAGGCTCCGACTCCCCGCGAGCGTGCCCCCGCCACTCCCGAGCGCGACGCGACACCCGATCGTCCCGCCCGCCCGGACCGTCCTACCCGGAACGAGAAACCCGATACGGGCGCCAAACCCGATCGCGGCGACAAGCCCGAGCGCGCCGACAGACCCGACCGGGAGAACCGGCCGGAGCGTGGAGACAAGCCGGACCGGAATGAAAGGCCGGACCGGAACGAGAAGCCCGAGCCCGCCCGCCGCACCGGACCGGACGCGACGCCGGATGCCAAGACGCCGGATGCCAAGACGCCTGATGCAAAGACCCCGGATGCCAAGACGCCTGACACGAAGGCGCCGGATGCCAGGACTCCTGACACCAAGGCGCCGGACGCGAAGCCTGCTCCGAATGCCCGTCCCGGGGTTCCGGGAAAGCCGTTCGTTCCGCCGGGTCAGGCGCAGGACAAGAACGACCGTGACGACAGGCGCGGGGACGACAAGCGGGGCTCCGACGATCGGCGCGGCCCGGATGACCGGCGCGGCACGTCGGACGACAACCGGCCCGGCACGCCCAACCGTCCGGGAAATACCGACCGCACCCCGGCAGCGGGCGATTCCGATCGGCGCAGCGAGATCGAGCGCCGCGACCGTGAACGCCGCGAAGCGTTCGAGCGCAAGGACGAGCGGGATCGCCGTGACGTCTTCAACCGTCCAGGCCGGCCCGGCTATGTCGAGGGCGGGTTCCGCGGGAACGATGTCCGCAGCTACGACGAAGTCCGCCGTGACCGGCGCGAGTTCAACGAGGGCGGCCGGACCTATATCCGCGAGCCGGGCCGCATCATCGTGCGGGACCGTGACAACTACTTCATTCGGCACGACGAGAACGAGCGCTTCCGGTACCTCGACCGCGGTGCCTACCGCAGCGAGCGCCGCGGCGGCGACACGATCACCTATCTCGACCGTCCGGGCGGCATTCAGATCGTCACCGTGGTGGACGATGACGGCCGCCTCGTGCGCCGTTCGCGCCGCTTCCGCGACGGCCGCGAGGTCGTGATCATCGACAACGGCTTCGGCGGTCCCCAGCGTCCGATCTACGAGGATGTCGTCGACCTGCCGCCGCCGGACATCCGCATCCCCCGCGAGCGCTACGTGGTGAATTACGAGAGCGCCGACGAGCGGCAGGTCTACGAGGCCCTGTCCGCTCCGCCGGTGGTGGCGGTGGACCGCCGCTACACGCTCGATCAGGTGCGCTACAGCCCGCAGCTGCGGGCACGGATGCGCAGCGTCGACATCGATACGATCACCTTCGATACCGGATCGTTCGACGTCACACCCGATCAGGCCTCGCGGCTTGGCAATATCGCGGCGGCGATCAACCAGGCGGTGAAGGCCAACCCGCAGGAAGTCTTCCTTATCGAGGGCTATACCGATGCGGTGGGCAGCGAGGTCGACAACCTGTCGCTCTCGGATCGTCGCGCCCAGTCGGTGGCCACGGTGCTCAGCCAAAACTTCCAGGTGCCGCCGGAGAACCTGACCACCCAGGGCTATGGCGAGCAATCCCTGAAGGTGAACACCCAGGACGCCTCGCGGGAGAACCGCCGGGTCACGGTGCGCCGCATCACCCCGCTGATCCAGCAGCAGGGCGAGGCTGCGGACGCTCCGCCCAAGTAAGTCGGCTTAGCTGCATTGTCGTGACGTCACGGGCCGCATGTCTCGAAAGAGGGGTGCGGCCCGCGCCGTTCCGTGCTTCTCCAGCACTCCCGCGAGCGCGCGACATCGAGGAGACCGGCGACCATGGCCGAGGAGAGCGACCGCCTGATCACGGCGGGAACGCCGATCTTTCGTCGGACCACCCTCGCTTTGTTCGCCGCAGGCTTCTCTACCTTCGCCGTACTCTACGGCGTGCAGCCGCTGATGCCGGTCTTCGCCGACGAGTTCCATGTCTCGCCGGCCGAGAGCAGCCTGTCGCTGTCGCTCCCCTGCGCGATGCTGGCCCTGGCGCTCCTCGTGGTCAGCCCGCTCTCCGAAGTGTGGGGGCGCAAGCCGATCATGGTCGCCTCCCTCTTCGCGTCGGCGATCCTCACCCTCATCGCCGTGATCGTGCCGAGTTGGCATGGCTTCCTGGCATTGCGCGCGCTCACCGGGCTGGCGGCGAGCGGCCTGCCGGCCGTCGCCATGGCCTATCTCAGCGAGGAGATGGATGCCCGCGCCATCGGCCTGTCCATGGGGCTCCTCATCGGCGGAAACGCCATGGGCGGCATGGTCGGGCGGCTGATCGCCGGCATCGTCACCGATCATGTGTCCTGGCGCGTGGGTCTCGGCACCATCGGAATCCTGGCGCTCGTCGCCGCCATCCTGTTCTGGCGCGGTTTGCCGCCATCGCGGCGCTTCCTCGCCAACCGGATGCGCTGGCGCCAGGTGCCGGGCACGTTCGGCCAGCATTTCCGCGATCCGGGCCTGCCCTGGCTCTTCGCGGAGGCGTTCCTGCTCATGGGCGGCTTCGTCAGCGTCTACAATTACATCGGCTTCCGCCTGCTCGATCCGCCCTACAACCTGAGCCAGTCGGCCATCGGCGCGATTTTCGTGGTCTATCTCGCCGGCACGTTCAGTTCGGCGGTGACCGGAGAGATCGCCAGCCGGCTCGGACGCCGCCGGGTCTTGTGGCTCGCCATCCTGCTTGGGATCGTCGGTATTCTGCTGACCCTGTCGGAGCGCCTTCCCGTCATCATCGCCGGCATCGTCGTCGTGACGGTGAGCTTCTTCGGCGCCCATTCGGTGGCGAGTTCCTGGATCGGGCGACGCGCCCTGCGCGACCGGGCGCAGGCCTCCTCGGTCTACCTGTCCCTATATTATCTGGGCTCGTCGGTGCTCGGGACGGCGGGAGGCTGGTTCTTCGATCATGCGGGGTGGACGGGGGTCGTCGCCTTCTTCGGCGGGCTTTACGGGCTCGCGCTGGCCATCGCGCTCCGTCTTTCACGCCTGCCGCCCCTCGTCCCGGCCACATCCTCCGGCCACTACCGTTGACCCGCCCGCCGCGACGGCCCATCTAGGCGATCGTCGTCGCTCACCGGAGCGACAGGCGAGCAATCGCCGCCGACAGGGCAACAGGCGAGCGATCGCCGACAACTGAGGAAGTCCGGCTCGCTTGGTCCAAGCGGCTCCGGCTTACGGAACCGAACGTGTTCGAGCTCGCCGTCGCTGTCGCTCTGATCGCCCTCAACGGGGCCTTCGCGCTGTCCGAACTCGCCGTCGTCTCGTCGCGGAAGTCGCGGCTGCGGATGATGGTGGAGGCGCGCCGGCCCGGCGCCCAGGCCGCCCTCACCCTCGCCGAGAATCCGGGGCGCTTCCTTTCCGCCGTCCAGATCGGCATCACCCTCGTCGGCATCCTGTCGGGCGCCGTGTCCGGCGCGGCCCTGGGCGAGCGCCTCACGGAAATCCTATTCGAGGCGGGCCTGTCGAAACCCGTGGCCGATCCTCTCGGATACGGGATCGTCATCGCCATCATCACCTACCTCTCGGTGATCATCGGCGAATTGGTGCCCAAGCACGTGGCCCTGCGCGATCCTGAAGGCATCGCTTGTTTCGTCGCCCGGCCGATGCGCCTCATCTCGCGGATCGCGCTTCCGGCGGTCTGGCTCCTCGACGCCTCGACCCGCGCGGTGTTCCGGCTGTTCGGCCAGGAAGCCTCCAGCGCCAGCGCGGTGACCGAAGAGGAGATCCGCACCATCGTCGCGGAGGCCGAGACGGCGGGCGTGATCGAGACCGACGAGCGCAAGATGATCGCCGGCGTGCTGCGCCTCGGCGACCGCGCCGTGCGGGGCGTCATGACCCCGCGCACCGACGTCCACTGGATCGACCTCGACAAGGCGCCGGAGGAGATCCGCGCCATGCTGGTCTCGAGCCCGCATTCGCGCATCCCGGTCGGCGAGGGCAACCCGGACAACATGCTGGGCGTCGTGCAGGTGCGCGAACTGGTCAAAGCGCTCATCGAGAACGAACGGTTCGACCTGCGCGCCTATATCCGCAGCGCCCCCGTCCTGCCCGATACGCTCGACGCCCTCGACGCGCTCACCGCCCTCCAGGCGGCCGACGTTCCGATGGCCCTGGTCCATGACGAATACGGCCATTTCGACGGGCTCGTGACGCCGGCCGACATCCTCGACGCCATCGCGGGCGCATTCCATTCCGAGGATTCGGAACCCGAGGCGGTGCAGCGCCAGGACGGGTCCTGGCTCATCGCCGGCTGGATGCCGGTGGACGAGATGGCCGACCAGCTCGGCATCAAGCTCGAATCGAGCCGCGACTACGAGACCGCCGCCGGCCTCGTCATCGCCAAGCTGCAGCGCCTGCCGGAGACGGGCGAGACCTGCGACATCGCGGGATGGCGCTTCGAAGTGGTGGATCTCGACGGTCGCCGCGTGGACAAGATCCTGGTGTCGCGGATCGCCTGACCGTCCCGCCTTTCCGAAGGTCTCGGACCGTTCTCGCGACGGACTAATGGTGGATGGCCTGCGTCCCGTCCATCCTCATCCAGACGAGGCCGTGCCGCGGAGCCTATGCCCAACGGCACGGACTGGCTCGACGTCGCGTCTTGACTTCGACGGCCGTCGGCGTTTGCCGAGCCGCATGACTTCGACCTTGGTCGAAGCGCATCAGATCGCAGCCGTACCTGAACGATCGAACCGAACAGCTTTATCGCCGAGAAGGCACCGCCGCCGCGAGGTGCTCTGGATAGAGGTCGAGATAGACCGTATATACTTCTTATAATTTGAGGGTAATAATTCTTTATCTAATATACCTTATAACATCCGTGGCTAACATCTGTATAATAATTCACACAGCATCGGAGCATGCAATGAAGTTCATTGGACATCTCAGCGTGATGCTCAAAATTGCCGTCCCGCTGACTCTGATGGGCCTTATGGCGATAGGTCTCGTCGTCTACGCCCGTGCCTCGCTAAACAGCGTCTTGGAGCAGACGAATCACTTCGCCGACGTCGCCACGGTCCGGCAGGAGAGTTACCTCCGTGCGCAGCTCCATGCCACGGACGCCGCTTTGCTCAGCCGAAACATAGTGGTGGAGACGCAACAGGAGGTGATGAACCAGTACAAGGCGCGGTATGACGGAGCGACCAAGACGGCGCTGGTCTACGTCGACAAGCTGATCGCCTTGGCCGAGACGCCGGAACGCCGCAAGATCGGTCACGACCTACGACAGATGTTCGAAACTTACTTCGGCATTCTCGACCGTTCCATCGTGTTCGCGATGCAGAACGATGCCGCGAAGGCGATGAAGGTGATCCAGGACGAGGGGCGGCCGGCGCGGGCCAAATTATACGCCCTCATCGAGGAGCGCAGCCAGCGGGTCACGGATGAGATGCAGGCCCGTAAGCACGCCCTGGAACTGGAAGTATCCAATACGGTGCAGAGCCTCATTGTCATCGCGGCGCTCGGACTGACCGTTGTTGTTGCTTTCAGCGGGTTCATCGTGATGTTCGGCATCACCCGTCCGCTGGCAAGCCTGGTCCTCGTCCTGCAGCGGATGGCGAAGGGAGACATCGACGCCGAGATCGTGGAGGCCCGGCGCGGGGACGAGATCGGCGCCGTGGGCAAGGCCGTGGAAGGCATCAAGGCCATGGTCGCCCGGAAGGCCGCCGAGGAAGCCGATATCCGGCGTCTCGCCGAGGAGGTCGCCCAGGCCGAGCGCCAGCGCACGATGATCGCCATGGCCGACAGCTTCGAAGGCGCCGTGGGCGGCATCATCCAGATGGTGTCGGCCTCGGCGACCGAACTCCAGGCCACTGCCCAGACCATGACTTCCACCGCCACGGAAACGGCGAGCCAATCCATGACCGTGGCCGCCGCCGCCGAAGAAGCCGCCACCAACGTCAACACCGTGGCGGCGGCGGCGGAGGAGCTCGGCGTTTCCGTCCAGGAGATCGGACGGCAGGTCAGCGGGTCGGCCGATCTCGCCCAGGGCGCCGTATCGGAAGCCGACCGGACGGCGGCCCTGGTGCAGACACTGTCCCAGACCGCCTCGCGCGTCGGCGACG
>NZ_JAVTJA010000021.1:0-78076 GCF_031843785.1 Methylobacterium sp. WCS2018Hpa-22 | reverse complement strand
GCAGGTTGGCGATCATCACCATGCAGATCACGCCGATCACCAGCTGACCCCAGCGCCCGAAAGGCGGTGCGGACGCCGTGCCCAGGGTCGGATGGGTGGTCCCGCCCGAACGTGGGATGGCGGCGCGAACGGTCATGACCGTCTTCCTCGGTGTCTCGTCTGTTGTTTGCCGAGTTCTAGCCGGGAATATTTTGAATTCAAGAAACTTTGCTGGCAATGGCGTCGCAAGCCGAAACAAAAAATTTGGATCACGCGTATAAAAAATTCAAACTCTTGCTGCGGAGGCCTTTAACTTCACGCCAGTGCTCAGCTGCGGAGTTCCTCACCCGGATCAGTCGGGAATCGTACAATTCCACGGCCTCGAATCGGAACATTTCAGCAATTGTTATCGTTCGGCTTTCGACTTCGCGGTGCCCGGCGCATGCCGCGTCCCGGCCTCCCCGAGCGATCATGAGGATCATTTCGATGAGCAGCACCACCGACAAGATCAAGGGTCTCGCCAACGAAGCCGTCGGCAACATCAAGCAGGGTGTCGGCTCGGCCACGGGCAACGAGAAGCTGCAGGCCGAAGGCAAAGCACAGGAACTGAAAGGTGAGGCCCAGAAGACCGTGGGCGACGCCAAGGACGGAATCAAGGGCGCGGCTCAGAGCGCTGCCGACGCCGTCAAGAAGATCTGACGATCCGGCCCGATGGCCAGTCCGGTGAGGGGAGTATCTCTCCCCTCACTGTAGATCGACGTCCATGCGACGTCCGGCTGAAACAGAATCAAAGCCCGAACAACGATTCCAAGAGCCGGGACCGGGAGCCCGATTCAGGGCCAGTGCCCGGATCGGTGCGACGGCAGGATGGATCGGGCCCACACCCTTCCATCGACTCGCGAATGGAGATGTGTCCATGAACAGAGATCATTTCGACGGTGGCGTCCGCAATCTGCAGGGTCGCGGCAAGACGGCCATCGGCGCTGTGACGGGCCGCGCGCGCCAGCAGGTCGAAGGCGCATACGATCAGGCCGCCGGAGCAGCGCAATACGCGTATGGCGAAGCACGCGACACCGTGAACGACCTGCGCCGCGATGGCGAACGCTTCATCGGCGAGGCGAGCTCCCGCGCCCATGCCCTGGCCGACGAAGCAGAGCAGCGTCGCCAAGCGATCGCCGACCGTGGGTATGCACTCGCCGACGAAGCTCAGCGCCGCGGCCGTCACTACCGGGGTGAAGCCGTGCGGCACGGCCGGGCGGTGGCGGCTCGGGCGGACGAGAACAAGGCCGTCACGCTCGCCCTCGTGGCGGCGGCAGCCTTCGGGCTCGGATGGCTGTTGCGCCCCTCGCGCTGAGTCCGAGATCCGGACACCCTTCTTGTGAGGACCTATTCGGCCTAGAAGACCACCCTGGCGGCGCGGGGCCGCAAGGGACACGACGACCATGGCGGTGCGGAACTGGTTCGATCTCACGACCGGCGAGATCGAATCCGCCATCGGCCACTCCATCGCCATCCTCCCCGTGGCGGCAGTGGAGCAGCATGGCCCGCATCTGCCGCTGTCCACCGATGTCACCATCGCCGAAGGCTATCTCGCCAAGCTGGCCGAACTCGATGCGAGCGACCTCGACATCCTGGTCCTGCCGGTCCAGAGCATCGGCAAATCGAACGAGCACGACGCGTTTCCCGGCACGCTGACCCTCACAGCCGAGACGGCCCTGCGGGCCTGGGGCGAGATCGGCCGCAGCCTTCATCGCGCCGGATGCGGCAAGCTCGTCATCGTCACCTCCCATGGTGGCAATAGTGGCCTCATCGACCTCGTGGCGAGCGACCTGCGCAGTCTCGGCATGCTCGCCGTCACCACGGCCTGGAGCCGTTTCGGCTACCCGCCGGGCCTCTTTCCCGAAGACGAAATCAGGCATGGCATCCATGCCGGCGCCGTCGAGACGGCGCTGATGCTGGCGCTGAAACCCGATGCGGTGCGTCGGCAGGCCATAGCCGATTTTGAGCCTCGCTCAGTCGCGATGGAGCGCGACTTCACTCACCTGCGCGCCGGCCGCCCAGCCGCCTTCGCCTGGAAGTCGCAAGACCTCCATCCTTCGGGTGCCATCGGCAACGCGACTCTCGGCACGCGCGAAGCCGGCCTCGCGGCCCTCGATCACGGTGCGCGAGCCTTCCTCGATCTTCTGCGCGACGTGGATCGCTTCCGTCTCGATCCGTGAGGCGCCTTCGCGGCGCCTAATCCTCGTCCTCGGTCTCCGGGGTGCGGCCGGGCCAGGTGACGATCTGGTCGAGAAGTTCGTCGGTGGTGAACTCCTCTTCGTTGCCCGAGATCCGGCCGCGCACCGAGATGCCGGCTTCGTGGACGCTGGCCTGACGGCCTGAGACGAGGGGATGCCACGGATAGAGATCCTGGCCGTCGCGCACGAGGCGATAGGCGCAGGTCGGCGGCAGCCACGGGATGGTGCGGACCGCCTCCGGCGTCAGGCGGACGCAATCGGGCACCCGTCTCTGGCGGTTGACGTAATCGCGACAGTTGCAGGCGAGCCCGTCGAGTAGGGTGCAGCCGACATCGGTATGGTAGACCTCGCCGGTATCGTCATCCTCGAGCTTCAGCAGGCAGCACCGGCCGCAGCCGTCGCACAGGCTTTCCCACTCGGACGACGACATTTCGTCGAGGGTCTTCTCCCGCCAGAACGGCTTCGATGGCTCGGGTGCCATTGGGTCCGGGGCAAGGAGGGGGGATGTGCGGTCCCTCATCGGGAGCACCTTCGGGGTTCGAAACGGAGGGCGGAGCGCGCAGGCTCCTTGACGCATGTGGGCCTGATCGGCAAGCCGCGCCACCTCCGCGCCCCATTCCCGGATCAAGGTTGACGAAGGGTTATTCTCGCCGACGTCGCGACGTTTTCGCTTTCCGACGCATTATGGTGCGGGCCGTCCGCGTTCTTCCCCTGCCGAAGGGCGGGTGGTGTGGATTGCCGGGCCTCGCGAAGACGCGCGGAGCTTGGTAGTGCTTGACCTGCGGCATCGGTGAGCGGTGCCGGCCGTGCGTTGAGGGACAGAGATCACGTCGTGCGCCTGCCCAAAGCCACCTCGCTTCTGACGCGCCTGAAACACGCCGCCCTCGGCTTCGATGCCTGGGTGAATGCGAGCCTGTACGACAGCGGCCGCTCCACCGCCGAGACCTACGAGCGTTTCCAGGAACGCATGCAGATCTTCTCGGTGCGCGGCTGGAAGCGTGTCGCCCTGGATCTCACCAGCGAAGCGGTGACGCTCGGGACCGGCGGCGCCGTTCTGATGCTGGCCCTCGCGCAACCCGCCTTCAACCTCACCAGCGAGAACTGGCTGAAGCAGCAGGATCTCGCCGTCACCTTCCTCGACCGCTACGGCGTCGAGGTGGGGCGGCGCGGGATCAAGCACGACGACTCGCTGAAGCTCGACGACTTTCCCGACAGCATGATCAAGGCGCTGGTCTCCACCGAGGACCGGCGCTTCTACGAGCATTGGGGGATCGACCCGATCGGCACGGCGCGCGCCCTCGTGTCGAACTCGCGCGGCGGCGGCAACACGCAGGGCGGCTCCTCCATCACCCAGCAACTCGCCAAGAACCTGTTCCTCACCAATGAGCGCTCCCTGGAGCGCAAGGTGAACGAGGCGTTCCTGGCGCTGTGGCTCGAGAGCCATCTCAGCAAGAACGACATTCTCAAGCTCTATCTCGACCGCGCCTATATGGGCGGCGGCACCTTCGGCGCGGTTGCGGCGGCCGATTATTATTTCGGCAAGCCCCTGAAGGACGTGAGCCTCGCCGAGGCCGCGATGCTGGCCGGCCTGTTCAAGGCGCCGACGAAATACGCGCCGCACGTCAATCTGCCGGCTGCCCGCGCCCGCGCGGTGGACGTGCTCCACAACATGGTGGAAGCCGGCTTCGTCACCGAAGGCCAGATTCAGACGGCATTGCGCAACCCGGCGACGCCGGTGACCCGCACCCGCGACATCACCGCCGATTACTACCTCGACTGGGCCTTCGGCGAGATCAAGGGCATGGCGGATGCCGGCAAGCTGCGCGGCGACCGCGTGCTGATCGTGAAGACGCCCCTCGATATCGGTATCCAGAAACGTGCCGACCAAGCGGTGGAGAACATCCTGCGGCAGTACGGCGACCAGTACGACGTGGACGAGGCCGCCATGGTCATCCTCGATCCGGACGGGGCGCTGCGCGCCATGGTCGGCGGGGCCGATTACGGCGAGAGCCAGTTCAACCGGGCCACCGATTCCCTGCGCCAGCCGGGCTCGTCGTTCAAACCCTACGTCTATGCGGCGGGTCTCGCCGCCGGCCTCTACCGGCCGGACACCCGAGTCGTGGACCGGCCGATCTGCCTCGGCAATTGGTGCCCGCAGAATTACGGCCGCTCGTTCTCCGGCGCCACCAACCTTACCGTGGCGGTGGCGAAATCCATCAACACGATCCCGATCCAGATCTCGGTCGCACTCGGCAAGGCCATCGGCATCAAGGGCGACTTCCCCGCTGCCAAGGCCGGACGCGCCAAGATCATCGAAATGGCCCATCGCATGGGCATCACCACCCCGCTCACCGATTCCGTCTCGCTTCCCATCGGCTCGGCGGAGGTGAACGTCATCGATCAGGCGGCAGCCTATGCGGTGTTCGCCAATGGCGGCCGCAAGGCTAAGCCCTACGCGGCCATGGAGGTGAAGAACTCCTCCGGCGAGGTGATCTACCGCCATGCCGACGAGAAGCCCGAGCAGATCCTCTCCCCCCAGGTGGTGGCCGACATGAACTTCATGTTGAACAAGGTGGTGGAGGAGGGGACCGGCCGTCGCGCGCAGCTCGACGGCATCAAGGTCGCGGGTAAATCCGGGACGACCAACGCCTACAAGGATGCCTGGTTCGTGGCCTATACCGGCAATTACGTGGGCGCCGTCTGGTTCGGAAACGACGATTCCACCTCCACCAACAAGATGACCGGTGGCTCGCTGCCCGCCATGGCCTGGCACGACGTGATGGAAACGGCTCACCAGGGAATCGAGTTGAAGGCGATGCCGGGCCTCAAGGAGAACACCCGTCCGATCGCGCAGGCCGGGTCGTCCTCACCACCCAACGCCGCCGCCAGTGCGGCCGGCAAGCTCTCGCGGCGCTCGTTCGAGGTCATCGGCAGCATGAACGGACTGTTCCGCACCGTGGAGGCGGGGACGCCCGCCGGCGCCCGCGCCGCCGCTGGGGAGACCACGCGCGCCGTGGCCGATGGCGCCCGCCCGGTCGGCGGCCGCATTGGCATCCCGTAGCGACGGTGTCCAACGGCCCCAGGATGTCAGCCGCCGCATGAGCACCACAGATCACCCTGCCCGGTCCGGCGCGATGCCGGGCATCGCGGGCGTCGCCGGCCGGGGAAGCCGCGCCTTTCGGGCCGTCCTACGCCGGACGTCCCGCGTTGGGCTCGTCTTCTATACGCTCGCCCTCGGCGCGGGCTTGGGGTTGGCGACGGCGGATTACGCCACGCGGGGCGGCTATCCGTTCGGCGGCGTTTCGGTGGGGAGCTGGGTCGCCTGGCCGCGCACGGGCTCGCTCGGCGCCGATCCGTATGCCCGCGCGGTGAATGCCCGGCGCGGTGAGATTCCCCTGGCGGTGGGGGAAGGCCTGCTTCTCACCGCCTCCCAGGACGACGAGGGCCGCGCCCTCAATGCCACCTGCACCTACCGGATCGCCGGCGCGACGCCTCCTGCACGGGCTTGGACCATCACCGTCGCCGGGCGCGGCAAGCGTGACCCCGACCGGCCTGTGATGCGCGAAGGCTTCACCTCCACAGAGGTGCTGCGCGACGTGGACGGGCGCTTTTCCATCGTCCTCGCCCCGGACGTCCAGCCCGGCAACTGGCTGCCCATGCCGCGCGCTGCCGGCCCGGTGCGGCTGGCGCTCCGCCTCTACGATACGCCGGTGGCGGCCAGCGCCGGCACGGTGGAGCGATCCGCGGTTCCCACGATCTCCCGCACGGAATGCGCGGAATGAACCCGACCGGCCGTTTCCTTCTCGCGACCCTCGCCGGCCTCGTCCTGGCCGGGCTGGTGCATATCGTCGTCGTGCTGGCGATCCCGAGCCTGTCGGAATCCGACGCGCTGACGAAGGCACGCACCAGCGAGACGCTCGATCACGCGATGCCGGTCTACACTCTGGCCACCGGCATCAACCCGGCTCCAGCCGAGGCGTGGCTGCCCATTCCCGATCCCTCCGTCGCCGTGGGGATCTGCGCCTACAACCTCGCCGAGGGTCCGATGCGTGTCTCGGCACGGACCGGCGCGCTGATGCTGTCCCTGGCCGTTCATGGCCGGCGGGGGGCCTTCTACGCCGTCACCGATCAGGCGGCGGTGCGCGGCGCCCTCGACCTCGTGATCCTCACCCGTGCCCAATACGACGAAGCCTTGGCCAACGAGGACGAGAACGATGTGAGCCGCGACGTGCGGATCGTCGCCACCGAGCGGGAGGGCTTCGTGGTGGTGCGCGTGGTCGCGGCCCTTCCGAGCCAGCGGCAGGCGGCGAACGAGGCGGTCCAGGCCGTTTCCTGCACCATCGACAGCCCGACCGAGGACGCTGCGAAATCCGGCGGCTGAGGGCCGGCCCCCATCCTCTCCGGACGGGCAGCCCTGATTCAGTACTTCGCGACGATGGGGAGGGCGGCCTGGGGAACGGGCGCTTCCACCAATCCACAGCGCGCCTCGGCCTCCGCCGGAAGCAGCGGGTCGAGCATCACCCGGCGTCCGTCGAGGCCGGCGAGGCTGCGCTCGACCGAGACGGCTTCGACCGAAGGGACCTCCACGAGGAGATGCTGCAGGGCGTAGCGGTAACGTTCCGCTCGAACCCCCGTCTCCAGCCGGACCCAGGCCACGAGGCAGCGGTTCTCGGCGACCCGCATGGCGGCCTGCCGAATGCTCTCGTCGTCCAGGCTCTTCACGAAGGGCAGGCTGCGCAGGCGCAGGGTATCGGCATTCGCCACCCGCGCGGCCGTAGCCACGAAGAGTGGGATCAGGCGCCCATCCGCCGTGATGTCGTCCGACAGGCGACGATAGCGCGAAACGGGCGAGCGGAATGGCTCCGCGACCAGGGCCGCGTGATAGCTGGCGACGTCATCGTTCCGCCAACTCGGCGGCAGCACGCGGGTGCGGGTGAGATTGGCTAGGGCGTCGGTGAAGGCCTCGTTCTCGGCTGCCGGCATCAGGAAGCGCCAGGCCCGGTCACGCAGGGTGCGCTCGTCATCCGTGAGCGGGAAATACGAGGCCGGCTCGTTGCGGTAATGCGCGGCCACGGTGCCGGTGGATGCCACGAGGCTGTTCCACGCGCTCGGGGCCGGACGGCCGAAATCACCCTTTTGGGCGCAGCCTCCCAACAGCAGAAGTGCGGCGGCGGTTGCGGTCCGGACCGGGCGTCGGGTGGAGCTGACGGAATGGGACGCCGGCATCGCGCTTCCTCGGAGTGACGGTGCTGCTCGGCTCGCGGTGACCGGAGGCGGGGTCTCAAGAGGCGTGGGGCGTCAGGAGCGTCGGCGCTGGCGGGGGGCGGGCAACGCCGGGTCGGGCATGCGCTCGTAGCGGACGCCGGTGAACAGCAGGATCTCTCCCGCCATGCCGTCTGCGCTTTCGTCTTCCCTGCGGAAGCGGCGGACGGCGCTCTGGCGGAACGGCACGACGCTCGCGGTCGGGCGCGTCATCGAACGATCCCCCCGGTCGCCCGAAGGCTCTCCGGTATGTAGGTCGGCTTTCTGGGACTTGCGGTCAGGCGTCATCGCTGGCGATCCCATCGATCCTCGATCCGCACCACCCGAACCTGTCGGAAGCGTCCACTCGAATCCCGTCGGGGCCTGGCCCCGTCGAACTCTCAATCCATCGTGATGCAGAGCGGAGATCATCACGGGGTAGTTAACGAAAGGTTTCTGCACTCCTTCAATTCGAAGGGTAGCGCGGGACGGCTGACCTGGGGAACGCGGTCGCGTGGCAATTTCGCCGCAGCGACGGGGCCCTCCGAATAGCAGTTGGAAACGAGCCCTGGCTTGCTCCTTGCTTCGCTCTTCGCTGCCCATGGCGGGCGTTTCCTCCCTTGTACTCGGCCCCGCTCCACCTATGAGCGGGGCCATTTTCATGACCCGTCTCGCGGTGCATCGAGCAAAAAGTGTGACCGGCACGACACGCTCACCGTCCGCCCCCGTGTCCGATGAGCCTTGGCCGGAACAAGGACGGCATCCCGCGCGCTTGCTAACCCATGGCAGCGGCAGATATGCCGCCTCAATCCGATCCGAGCGAAGGACAACGCAGAATGCGCGTGGCGACCACACGATCCTCCAGCCTCTCGAAGGGCCTGTCCGTGGCTCTGAAAGCCGCTCCCTTCGCGCTCCTTCTCCTTGCGGCCGGCCCAGCCCAGGCCCAGCGTGAAGATCAGGGCCTGCAGCTCGGCTGCGCCAACGACTACTTCCGCCTCTGTGCCGGGGTCGATCCCAACAGCAACGAGGCCGAGAAGTGCATGGAGCGCAATCGCCCTCGTCTCTCTCCCGAATGCCGCAACGCCATCGGCGACTACGACCGTCGCACCGGCGGCAAGTCCCGCTGAGAAGATTAAGTCCCGCTGAGAGGATAGGTCCCGCTGAGGCGGGACCACGGAGACAAGTCTCGCCGACAGGGAAAAGTCACCCCTCGGCGACGCGTCCCGGTAAGAAGTCTGTCGACGCGAGCCGGGCCGTCGACTAGGCCTGCTGCGTCCGACGAAGACTGGGGACGGGCGGGTCCCCGAGCCTTCGCCGATGCTCGAACGTGAATGAGGCTCGTGCGCCATGGCTCTGACCGTCGCGGTTCAGATGGACCCGATCCAGGCGATCAGGATCGCCGGTGACACCACCTTCGCCCTGCTCCTCGAAGCGCAGGCGCGAGGCCACGACCTTCTGTTCTACACGCCGGACCGCCTCTCCATGCAGGGTCAGGTGGTGACCGCGCGGGTCGAACCCCTCCAAGTCCAGGATGTGGAGGGCGCTCACGCGACCCTCGGTGCCGTGGAGCGTGTCGATTTGGCCGAGGTCGACGTGGTGCTGATGCGCCAGGATCCGCCTTTCGACATGGCCTACATCACCGCGACCCATATGCTGGAGCGGATCCATCCTCGGACCCTGGTGGTGAACAACCCGGCCGAGGTGCGCAACGCGCCCGAGAAGCTGTTCGTCCTCGATTTCCCTCAGCTCATGCCGCCGACCCTGATCACCCGCGACAAGGCGGAGATCGAGGCATTCCGGGCCGAGCACGGCGCCATCGTCATGAAGCCCCTGCACGGACATGGCGGCGCGGCGGTGTTCCGGGTGCTGCCGGAGGACGCCAATTTCGGTTCGATGTTCGACCTGTTCTCGGTGACGTTCCGCGAACCCTGGGTGGTCCAGCGCTTCCTTCCCAAGATCACCGAGGGCGACAAGCGCATCATCCTGGTGGACGGCGAGCCCATGGGCGCGATCAACCGTGTCCCGGCGCTCAACGACATCCGCTCCAACATGGTGCGCGGCGGGGCGGCGGCGGCCTCCGACCTCACCGAGCGCGAGCGGGAAATCTGCGCCACGATCGGTCCGGAGCTCCGCCGGCGCGGCCTCATCCTCGTCGGCATCGACGTGATCGACGGCAACCTCACCGAGATCAACGTCACCTCTCCCACGGGCATACGCGCCATCAAGCGGCTCGGGGGACCGGATCTGGCGGTCTCGGTCTGGGATGCGATCGAAGGGCGAATCGCGGCAGCCTGAGCGCATCTTTCAGCGCCGGGCCACGCCCCTTTTCCGGCGCGAGGGCTGAAGGCGCCAACTGGGACGCCTTCGCCTTCGCCGATCAGCCTTTCGACGCGTGGACCGCGAGTTCGGGCTTGTGGTTCAGGGTCTGGAACACGACGCAGTAGCGCTCCGTCAGCTTGAGGAGCTGGTCGAGCTTCTCCTGCGGCGCATCGGTGTCGAGGGCGAAGTTCAGGCGGATCGCGCGAAAGCCCACCGGCGCTTCCTTGTCGACACCCAGCGTGCCGCGGAAGTCGAGGTCGCCCTCGGCGCTCACCGTGCCGGCGCGCAGATCGATCTCAAGGGCGGTCGCCACCGCTTTGATCGTGACCCCGGCGCAGGCGACCAGCGCCTCGAGCAGCATGTCGCCCGAGCAGAGTTCGAGGCCGGACCCGCCGGTGGCCGGGTGAAGGCCGGCGACCGCAAGCGCCCGCCCGGTCTCGACCTTACAGGCGATGGAGGTGTCGTCGAGGGTGCCCTTGGCCTTCAGGGTGATGACGGCCGATTCCGGCGTATTGCGGTACTGGTCCTTGAGAGGGGCCTGGAGCGAGCGCAGGGTGGTGGCGTCCATCGGGTGTTTCCTCGATCGTCTTGGTGCGATTGTCGTCTTGGTCTTTGCCTCGGCGTCTAACCTGGGATGCGCCCGGACGCCAGGGAAGGGCTCACCACCATTGCGCCGCCTCCGTAGGCGCCGCCGCTTGAGCCGGCTTCAGCGAGCGGTCCAGGGCGGCGAGGATGCGGCGGGTGGCGGCCTCGCTATGCGGCGAGGCCGGATCGCGCGGCCGGGCCAGCGCCAGGGGAATCGCATCGTCGAGCCGGCCGGGCTTGGGGCGCATCACCACCGCCCGGTCGGCCAGCGCCACTGCCTCACCGACATCGTGTGTGACGATCAGGATCGTCGGCTTCGTCTCCTGCCAGAGGGCGAGGAGATGGCCGTGCAGGTCCTTGCGGGTGAAGGCGTCCAGCGCCGAGAACGGTTCGTCGAGGAGGAGCACGCGCGGGTTCGCCACGAAGGCGCGGGCGATGGAGACGCGCTGCTGCTGCCCGCCCGAGAGTTCCCGCGGCCAGCGGCCCGCATGTTCGGCGAGACCCACCATGTCCAGAGCATGGGTGACGCGTGCCTTGCGCTCCGCCCGGGGCAGGTGGCCGAGGCCGAAGCCGACATTGTCGGCGACATCGAGCCAGGGCAGCAGGCGCGGTTCCTGGAAAACGAGCCCGACGCCCGGATGCGGCTCCGCGATTCGCTCGCCGTCGAGGACGATGCGGCCCTCGCTCGCCCGGTCGAGCCCCGCGACGAGCCGCAGCAAGGTGGTCTTGCCGCAGCCCGAGCCGCCGATGAGCGCGACGATCTCGCCCTGGGGCACGGCGAGGTCGATGCGCTCCAGCGCCCGCGTGCCGTCGGAATAGGTCTTGGACAGGCTATCGAGGGTGAGCATCGCGGGGCACCAGCCTTCTTCGATCCGGTGAGGGGACCTACAACGTCTCCCGCGCCGTGTCCTGCCAGCGCGTGAGAGGCCGGGTCACGGCGACGAGGACGGCATCGGCCAGCTTACCGAGGATCGCAAAAGCGATGATCGCCGCCAGGATCTGGTCGGCCTTGCTGAATTGCTGACCGTCGATGAGGAGGTAGCCGAGTCCTTCGGAGGCTCCCATCAGCTCGGCGGCGACCACGAACAGGAAGCCGAGGCCGAGGCCGGTGCGCAGGGCGGTCAGGGTCGCGGGCAGGACGGCGGGAAGCAGGATACGCCGGGCGAGCTGCAGCTTC
Organism: Methylobacterium sp. WCS2018Hpa-22; assembly: GCF_031843785.1. NCBI lineage: Bacteria > Pseudomonadati > Pseudomonadota > Alphaproteobacteria > Hyphomicrobiales > Methylobacteriaceae > Methylobacterium > Methylobacterium sp. WCS2018Hpa-22. The sequence continues at coordinate 66,538 of NZ_JAVTJA010000021.1, read as the reverse complement.
GACAGCCGGAAGATGCGTCCGACCTCGATGAGCTTGCGGTCGACGGAGGCGATGGCCCCCGCCACCCCGATATAGACCGGGAAGAACACCCCCACGGCGATGAGCGTCACTTTCGGCGTCTCGAGGATGCCGAGCCAGAGGATGAAGAGCGGCACCCAGGCGAGGGACGGCACGGCACGCAGTGCCTGGAGCGTCGGGTCGAGGATATGGCGGGCTGTGGGAAGCGCCCCGGTCAAGGCGCCCGCCGCGATGCCGGCCAGGGCGCCGAAGGCGAAGCCGAGGGCGACGCGCACCAGCGTCGCCTGGACGTGCATCCACAGGTCGCCCGAGGCGGCAAGGTCGTGGAGGGTCGCCGCGATCCGGCTCGGCGGAGGCATCAGCCGCCCCTGGGCGAGGCCGGTGCGGACGGCGAACTCCCACCCGATAACCAGGGCCAGGGGCAGGATCAGGCCGAGCGCGAGGCGGCCGCCCCGGTGCCAGAAAGTGTCCCCCCGTGGCTTGGGCGACGCCGTCCCGTCAGCCGCGTCGTGCGCGGCCGACACCACGGAGGCGGTCGCAGCGGGCTCGATCACAGCGCGCTCGGTCGCAGCGGACTCGTTCACGGATCAGCGGGCGGCGGGTGCGAATTGCGGATCGATCAGCCCGTCCACCGCCGCCTTCACGTCGGTGCCGGCGGGGATCACTCCGGCCTGCTGCAAGGCGATGCCGGCGGCGGTGATCGACTCCGCTTGAGCCTTGCCGATGGCGGGCCGGGTGAGGTCGGTCCGCTCGATCTGGCGGGCGATCACCGTCTCCGGCAGTTTCGTCACCGTGACGAGGGCGCTCTTCAGGGCGTCCGGATTCTTGATCGCGTAGTCGCGCGCGGTCTCGTAGGCGGCGATGACGGTGCGGACGAGGTCCGGGTTCGCGGCGGCGAAATCCTCGCGCACGTCGAGCACGCCCCAGGTATTGGCGGCGGCATCGCGGTGGAACAGCACGTCGTCGTTCTCGATCTCGGAGGCCGCCATCATCGGGTCGAGGCCGGCCCAGGCATCGACGTCGCCCCGGTCGAGGGCGGTGCGCCCGTCGGCATGCTGAAGCAGGACGAGCTTGGCGTCCTTCTCGGTCAGCCCGGCGCCCTGAAGCGCGCGGATGAGGAAGATATGCGGGTCGGTGCCGCGGGTCACCGCGATGCGCTTGCCCTTGAGGTCGGCGGGCTTGGTGATGCCGCTGTCCTTGCGGGTCACCAGTGCCGTCCATTCCGGACGCGAGAAGACGTAGACCGCCTTGATCGGGTTGCCGTTGATCCGGGCGAGCAGAGCCGCGGCCCCCGCCGAGGACCCGAAATCGATGGCGCCGCCATTGAGGAATTCCAGCGCCTTGTTGGAGCCCAGCGACTGGGTCCATCGCACCTTGATGCCCTTGTCCTTCAGGGCCTCTTCCAGGAAACCCTTGTCCTTGAGGATCAGGCTCACCGGGTTGTAGGTTGCCCAATCGAGGCGGATCTCCTTGACCTCCGCCGCCTCGCCGTGGCGCGGCATCAGCAGAAGCGACGCGGCGCCGCAGATGACACTCAGGATGGCGCGACGAGACAGTGTCATCGGTCAATGGTCTCCATGGTCCCGGCAGCGGCGCGGGGTTTCCGAGGTAGCCAGGACCGTTCGTTTCGTCAAACAGATTTTCCGGCACGTCGAACGACATCATGCCGAGTGCCCATCACATCTACGCCTCTGCCTAGCGTTGTCTCTGGTGTCCGACCGGGAACATGATAACGGGTTTGCGCATGTTCGACGCCGCCGACGCCCTCAAGACGGTCCTCACCACTCTCGACCGCGACGTGCGCGAGGCGACGCAGCTGCGCGCTCTTCTCGTGCCGCAGCTCCGCCGCATCATCGAGCTCGGGCATGCCGATGCCGAAGCCCGGCTGATGGAGGAGCGCAACGGCACCGCCTGCGCCCAGCGCATCAGCAACCTCACCGATGCGGTGATCCGCACGATCCACGATGCGGTGGTGTGGCGGCTCTACCCCAACGATAATCCCTCCACGGGCGAGCAGCTCGCGGTGGTGGCCACTGGCGGTTACGGCCGTGGCACGATGGCGCCGGGATCGGACATCGATCTCCTGTTCCTGCTTCCCTACAAGCAGACCGCCTGGTCCGAGAGCGTCGTCGAGGCGATGCTCTACGTGTTGTGGGACCTCAAGCTGAAGGTCGGCCACGCCACGCGCTCGGTGGAAGAGTGCCTGCGCGAGGGGCGGGCCGACATGACGATCCGCACCTCCCTCCTCGAGGCGCGCTACCTCTTCGGCGCGCGGGCGCTGTACGAGGAGCTGGTCACGCGGTTCGACACCGAGCTCGTCATGTGGACGGCACCGGAATTCGTCGAGGCCAAGCTGCGCGAGCGCGATACCCGCGTCTCGAAATCGGGGGCCTCGCGCTACCTCGTCGAGCCCAACGTCAAGGACGGGAAGGGGGGCTTGCGCGACCTCAACACCTTGTTCTGGATCGCGAAATACACCTACCGCGTCCGCGATCAGAGCGAACTCGTCCCCGCCGGCCTGTTCACGCCGGAGGAGTACCGGGTGTTCGAGCGCTGCGAGGAACTGCTCTGGCGCGTCCGCTGCCACATGCATTTCGTCACCGGACGGTCCGAGGAGCGGCTCTCGTTCGGCCTGCAGCCGCGGATCGCCGAACGCTTCGGCTACGAGCCGCGCGGCGGCCTGTCGGGCGTCGAGCGCTTCATGAAGGCCTATTTTTTGATCGCCAAGGAAGTGGGTGATCTCACAGCCATCGTCTGCGCTGCCCTCGAGGCGCGGCATGCCAAGCGCACGCCGGTCCTCGACCGCTGGATCGGCCGTTTCCGTGATCGTTTCCGCGCCACCGCCATCGAGGCGGAGGATTTCATCGACGATCATGGTCGGATCAACCTGCGCACCGCCGATGCCTTCTCGCGCGATCCGGTGAACCTGATCCGCCTGTTCTGGCTCGCCGATCGCCACAACCTGCCGATCCACCCGGATGCGACCCGGGTCGCCACCCGTTCGCTTCGGCTCATCGGTCATTCGCTGCGCTCCGACACGGAGGCCAACGCCCTGTTCCTCGACGTGCTGACGTCGAAGAACTCGCCGGAGACGATCCTGCGGCTCATGAACGAGGCCGGCGTGCTCGGCCGGTTCATCCCGGATTTCGGCCGCATCGTCGCGCTGATGCAGTTCAACATGTACCACCACTACACGGTGGACGAGCACCTGCTGCGCTCGATCGGCGTGCTGGCGGCCATCGATTCCGGCACGGTCTCCGAAGACCACCCCATCGCCACGCGGCTCATCGACACGATCAGCCACCGCCGCGCCCTCTACGTCGCGGTGCTGCTGCACGACATCGCCAAGGGGCGACCGGAAGACCATTCCATCGCCGGCGCGGCCATCGCCGAGAAGATCGGCCCGCGCTTCGGCCTCACCCAGGCCGAGACCGAGATCGTGGCCTGGCTGGTCGAGCATCACCTGCTGATGTCGATGACGGCTCAGAGCCGCGACCTCTCCGACCCGAAGACGATCCAGAAATTCGCCTCCGTGGTTCAGACCATGGAGCGGCTGAAACTCCTGATGATCCTCACCGTCGCCGACATCAAGGCGGTGGGGCCGGGCGTGTGGACGGCCTGGAAGGGCACGCTGCTGCGCACCCTCTACGACGAGACCGAGGTGCTCCTGTCGGGCGGTCATTCCGAGATCGCCCGGACCGACCGGGTCCGCCTCATCCAGATGGGCTTGCGCGAACAGCTGGCGGATTGGGATCCGACCTTCTTCGATACCTATGCCGCTCGGCACAACCAGGCCTATTGGCTGAAGGTCGACGCCGTCCGGCAGTTCAAGAATGCGGGGTTCGTGCGCGGTGTCATGGAAGACGGTCGCACCGTCGCCACCGTCTACGAGACCGACCCGACGCGGGGCGTGACCGAGATCACAGTCTATTCACCCGACCATCCGCGTCTCCTCGCCATCGTCACCGGGGCCTGCGCGGCGCTGGGCGGCAACATCGTCGACGCGCAGATCTTCACCACGACCGACGGCTTCGCCCTCGATTCGATCTTCATCTCCCGCGCCTTCGAGCGGGACGACGACGAGTTGCGCCGCGCCAAGCGCATCACCACGGCGATCGAGCGGGCGCTGAGGGGCGAGATCCGCATCGCCGATCTCGTGGCCGACCGGCATCCGCCGAGCAACCGCTCCAACACGTTCCTGATCCCCCCCGACATGGCGATCGACAACGCCCTGTCGAGCCGGGAGACCGTCGTCGAGGTCACCGGCCTCGACCGGCCGGGCCTGCTCTACGAGTTGACGACCGCCCTCGGGCGCCTCAGCCTCAACATCACCTCCGCCCATGTGGCGACCTTCGGCGAGCGGGCGGTCGATGTTTTCTACGTCACCGATCTTACCGGCACCCGGGTGATCCAGCCCGACCGGCAGGCGGCGATCCGCAACGCGGTCATGGAGGTGTTCGCCAGCGATGTCGCTGCCCTGAGGGCGGAGGGGTTGGAAGCGCTAGTGGAGTCGCCGCCTCCGCGGGAAGCCTGAGCCCCCTGCAGGCATGAATCACGCAGGGGGCTGAGGCGGGAGACGGCACCAGGGCGGCGCTCGGCTTGATTTCATCCTCTGCGCGTCTGATATCACCTCCGATCCCGGAGCATGATGCCGACCCCCGTCGAGCGGGTCTCGGCGTCGTGGCCCGACCCCATTCCGATCGACCGCGTGCTGTGGGTCGCCGGCGACTATGACCGACGACCGGTGCGGGACGAGCAACCTGCGATCGACGAAGAGCGATGATGGCGAACGACATGGAGCATGATGGGCAGCGCGCCGACGCGGCGGCGGAAGCCGAGGCGAAGACCGATGCGCGTGCGGAGGACAACGCCGAGGCTTTGGCGGGCCTGATCGCCGAGCGCGACGAGTTGAAGGATCGCGTCCTGCGTACTCTGGCCGAGATGGAGAACTTGCGCCGGCGCACCGAGCGCGAGGTGGCGGATGCGCGGACCTACGCCGTGACGAATTTCGCGCGCGACATGCTGAACGCGGCCGACAACATCCGTCGTGCGTTGGAGAGCGTGCCGGCTGAGGCAGCCTCGGCTGCCGAGGGGCCGTTCAAGGCGCTGATCGACGGGATCGAACTGACCGAGCGCGATCTGGCCAAGACCCTGGAGCGTCACGGCGTGAAGCTCATCGAGCCGCAGGGCCAGCGCTTCGATCCGAACCGCCACCAGGCGATGTTCGAAGTTCCCAATGCCGAGGTCCCGAACGGCACGGTGGTGCAGGTGATGCAGTCCGGCTACATCATCGGCGACCGGGTCCTGCGCCCGGCCCTGGTGGGTGTCGCCAAGGGTGGACCCAAGGCCGCCGCCAGTCCGGCGGACGCGGCCTGACGCATCGGCCGAACATCAAATGATGACCGCAGCCTCGTCCCGGACGATACCTCCCGGGCGAGGCTGCCGCCCGGCTATTTCACTTCGACGCTGTCGATGACCTCGCGGAACTTCGACAGCATGGCGCTGCGCTGGTCGGCCCGCACCACGCCGAGCGCGCGGAGGTAACCGTCCGGCGCGAACCGGATGGTTTGCGAGACCACCACCGGCGTGTTCGAAGGGCCATCCACTGCGCGGGCAACGATCTCGTGCCAGTCGACGCCGTTCTGGCGGTAGGTCTGCGAACGCTCGACCGCGAAATCCTTCATCGTCTGGTTCGAGTAGAGCGCGGCGCGGGCGAAGGCATCGCGCTGCTCCGGCTGGGGCGGCTGCTGGACGGCCTGGGCCAGCACCAGGATGGGCTGTTCGAGATTGAGCATCTGGTCCTTCGGACCTTGCGTCATCAGGACCGAATTACCCGCGAGTACCCGGACGGGACGGAAGCCGGCCGATTCACGGATTCGGAACGGCAGCGCGGCGACCTGTTCGTCCAGGGTGAGTTCCGGCCGGATCTTCACGCTGGTCAGCATGTTCCGCATGGTTTCCGGCGTCTCGGCATCCGGCACGGTCTGGGCGATGATGATGCCCGTGACCGTGGTGTCACCGACGAGCAGCAGCCATTTCTTGATGGCTGGGGTGTTGGCGCCTTCCGGGGCCGGCTGCTCCCCCGTGAAGAGCACGGCATCCACGTCACCCGCGACCTTGATGGCTTCCCGCGTCGCGACGACGAACCCCTGCGTACGGAGGTTCTCGTCGGTGAAGCTCTTCTCCAGGTCGACGAAGGCCGTCGACGGCAGCTCGACGATGGAGAGCGTCGCGCCGCCTTCCATCCGCTCGAATCCGGAGAACCGCTTGGACAACGTCATGTCCGAGGCCGGCGTGAAGCCGAAGCGCGAACTCGGCGGGAAGATCGCATCGGCAGCCCAGGCCACGGAGATGGCGCCTGACGAGAGCCCGGCGATCAGGGCCAGTGCCGCGACCGGACGGACGAGATTACGCAGACGCATCGGATCGGTTCTCCGCGACGGAGCCGCCTGTTGCGGCTCCGGTTCAGGTGTTCGGACGCGAGACGACTCCGGTCAAGGCGAAGGGCTCGCGCGGCCTTCGTGAGGAAGGCTCGCCGACGATGGGTCGGCCCACACCTTCCCGCTGTCAAGCGTTCCGGTCGGCCTGCGGCGGGGCCGTGGCTCCACGCCGCTGTCGGCCCGCCTCCCGGGCGGAGCCACGTTCGGCGGAACGAGGGAGCATAGGCGTGCTGGATGTCTGTTCGGGAACCGCGCACCGATGCCCGGCGCGGCTTTCACCGCGCTTTGCCGTCAAGCGTCGTGGTCGATGTCCCGCTCAAGGACGGCCTTGCTCTCCACCGTGGTGTCGGATTTGAGCTGATAGACGAGGGGGATACCGGTGGCGATCTCGAGACTCGCGATGGTCTTCGTGGTCATCCCGTCGAGCACCATCACCAGCGCACGCAGCGAATTGCCGTGGGCGGCCACCAGGACGCGCTCGCCGGCCATGACGCGCGGCAGGATGGTCTGAATATAATAGGGCAGCACGCGCGCTGCGGTGTCCTTCAGGCTTTCGCCGCCGGGGGGCGGAATGTCGTAGGACCGGCGCCATTGATGGACCTGGGCATCGCCCCAGCGCTCACGGGCATCGTCCTTGTTGAGGCCCGACAGGTCCCCGTAATCCCGCTCGTTGAGCGCCTCGGACCGGACCGTCTCGATGCCGCCCTGGCCCATCTCCTCCAGGATCAGCGCGCAGGTATGCTGTGCCCGCTGAAGGTTGGAGGTGAAGGCGACGTCGAAAGCATAGCCCTGCTGCTTCAGCCAGCGGCCGGCGGTCCTGGCCTCGGTGATGCCGAGCTCGGTGAGTTGCGGATCGCGCCAGCCGGTGAAAAGCTTCTTGAGGTTCCATTCGCTCTGGCCGTGGCGAGCGAGGACGAGCAGGCGCTCCATCAGACGTCCATCCTATTTCTCGGTGAATGGTGCGACGCAACAGAATCTGCGCCTGCGGGGCTGGTGTACCGGCCGACCTGAACAGTCAATGACCGGGCGCTCGTATCAGAGACCGAGGACGTCGGCCATGCCGTAGAGGCCTGGAGGTTTGGCATGGGCCCACAACGCCGCTCGTACGGCGCCACGGGCGAAGATCGCCCGATCCTCGGCATGGTGGCTGATGGTGATGCGCTCGCCGGGTCCGGCGAAGGTCACGCTGTGGTCGCCCACCACCGTGCCGCCACGCAGGGTGGCGAAGCCGATATCGCCGGGCCGGCGCGCGCCGGTATGGCCGTCCCGGGTGGAAACGCGCGTCTCGGCGAGGTTGACGCCGCGCCCCACCGCGGCCGCCTCCCCGAGGAGGAGGGCCGTGCCGGAGGGCGCATCCACTTTCATGCGGTGATGCATCTCGACGATTTCGATGTCGAAATCCTCGCCCAAAGCCGCAGCGACCTTCCGCACGAGACCGGCGAGCAGGTTCACGCCGAGGGACATGTTGCCCGAGCGCACGATCCGGGCATGGTGCGCTGCCGCAACGAGCTTGTGGATATCCGCTTCGGCGAGGCCAGTCGTGCCGACGACATGGACGATGCGGGCCTGGGCGGCGAGTTCGGCGAAGAAGGTCGTGGCCGAGGGGGCGGTGAAATCGAGGACGCCGTCGGTGGCCGCGAAGACCGTGAGCGGATCGTCGGTGACGTTGACGCCGAGCGGCGGCAGGCCGGCGAGGGTCCCTGCATCCTGGCCGAGGGCGGGCGAGCCCTCGCGCTCGACGGCGCCGCTCAGGGTGCAGCCCTCGGTCTCCGTCACCGCCCGGATGAGCATCCGCCCCATGCGCCCCTCGGCACCGACCACTGCGAGCCGCATCCTGTCGTCCTTCCACGAGAATTCGCGCCTGCGGTACAGCCTCAACCGGGCGATGCCAAGGCGAGGTTGGCCAGGGCGAGGTTGGCCAAGGCGAGGCTGTCGGTGTGCGGGCCTGTCCGCTCAGCGCTTGCCGGCGGCGAGGATCGGTCCGAGGACGTCGGTGACGCCGTTCACGGTGATCTGGGTGCCGATGCACAGGAGCAGGAAGGCGAAGAGCCGGCCGAGAACCCTTGCGCCGACCGGGCCGATGGCGGTCACCACCCTGTCGGCCGAGCCGTAGGTGAACCTGACCAGGAGCGCGATGGCGAGGGCCGCCAGCGACATGCCGAGATAGAACCCGATCCGGTCGGGCCCCGGAACGGGCCGGTTCGAGCCGAGGGCGATCGCGACGGCGATGGTGCCGGGGCCCGTCGTGAAGGGCAGGGTCAGGGGGAAGAACGCCACGTCGGCGACGCTGTCGGGAGCATCATGGGTCGCCTCGGCATGTTTCCGTGCCTCACGAGCCTCGGGTGCGCTGAGCAGGGTCCAGGCGGAGGCGGCGACCACGAGACCGCCTGCGATCCGCAGGGCACCCAGCGACACGCCGAAGAAGTTGAGGATCGGCGCCCCCGCCCATAGGGCCGCGAGCATGATCAGCGCTGAGTAGAAGCCGATGCGCTTGGCGATCTCCACCCGTTCCGGATGGGAGTTCTGCGCGGTGATCTGCGAGAAGATGAGGGCCGAGCCGACCGGATTGACGATCGAGAAGAGGCTCGAGAACGCGAAGATGAAGCTGTGGAGCGCCGCTTCCGGGGCGATGAGGCTGAACATGGAAACGGCTGCCTTTGGTCTGGAGCCTTGGTCGGATGCCTGAATCGAGTGGCCTCGGTTCAGCCCGGGGAGGGGGTGGGAACCAGTACTCTCGCCGGAGCGAGGCGGGTTGCCCGTTGCACCTTGCGGACCGCCACCGGACGATAGAGCTGCTTCGTGGCGTCGATGACGTGCAGGCCCGCGAAGGGGAGGGAGAGACCGGTCCCGACCTTCTCCCAGGCGCTGGCCGTCCGCAGCCAGAGCCGGCTGTTCACCGGGGGCATGTAGAGCGCCTCGGCCCATCCCTCTGGCGAGAATTGGGTGGTCCGCATCAGCCGCCCGAGCTGCGAGCGGCTATACGGCTGGCCATGGCCGAACGGCGTTGCATCGCGACGTGCCCAGACGCCGCGCCGATTGGGCACGACGAGGATCATCCGCCCGCCCGGCGTCAGCACGCGCCACACGTCCTGGAGCAATTCGGTCGGGCTTTCCACCGATTCGAGGGCATGGACCAGGATCACCCTGTCCACCGCCGCTTCCGGCAGGGGCATCATCGTGGGGTCGGCGAGGGCCGAGCAGGAGCGTCCGCCGCCGGGCCAGTTCACGACTCCCTGCGTGGCCGGCATGAAGGCAAGCGTGCGCTCGGCGATGACGTGGATCGGCCCGAGATAGGGGGTCGCGTAGCCCAGGCCGAGAACCCTCAGGCCCGAGACCGAGCCGAGGAACCCATGGATCGCCCGCCCGACGATGCGATGGGTCACGCCGCCGAGGGGGCTGGCATAGAAGGCGCGCAGATCGGTCACGTCGAGGCGCATGGGCGGCTTGCTCCGGCGCGGCCGGACGTTTTGAAGTTACAGGGTTCTTTGACGCAGGCTAGGAATCGGATCAATGGGGACGAGGCCGCTCGCCCACAACCCGCAACGTCCGCCGCAACGTCCGGATGCCGGAACTCCTCGCCGCCGCGTCCGGTTCTTGCTTAGGTTCACCGCGCCACCAGAGAGGAACGCCTCTTGACCGTTTCCCGCCCCGAGATCCGCACCTTCCTCTGCCGGAGCGACAATATCGGCGTGCTGATCCGAGATCCCGCGACGGGCGCCTGTGCCGCCATCGACGTGCCGGAAGCGGCTCCCGTCCTGAAGGTGCTCGACGAAACCGGTTGGACGCTCACGGATATCCTGGTGACGCACCGGCATCTCGATCATATCGAGGGAATCCCGGACGTGAAGCGCCGCACCGGCGCGCGGGTGACCGCGCCGCGCAAGGCCGGGGCCGATGTGCCGGAGGTGGATGTCGCCGTCGCCGAGGGGGATCTCGTCCGGGTCGGCGAACTCGAAGCGCAGGTCTGGGAAACGCCGGGCCACTGCAACGACCATGTCAGCTACTTGTTCTCCGCAGCGCAGATCGTGTTCGCCGGCGATACCCTGTTCACCCTCGGATGCGGGCGGGTTGTGGAAGGCCGGCCGGAATCGCTCTGGCGGTCGCTGGAGCGGTTTCTCCCCCTGCCGGACGACACCGAGGTTTTCAGTGGGCACGATTACGTCCTCTCGAATGCCCGTTTCGCTCTCGCCGCCGATCCCGACAACGTGGCGTTGAAGTCTCGTATGGCGGAGGCTCAGGACGCAAAGGCCGCTGGCAGATTCCTGGTTCCGACGACGATGAGGCATGAGCGCGCAACCAATCCTTTCCTTCGTTCCACGGAGCCTTCCCTCGCTAAAGCAGTGAATCTTTCTGCTAATTCACCGGCGGAACTAGTGTTCACTGCATTAAGGGCCTGGAAGAACAGCTTCTGACCGGCTATGGGCCTCTGGCTGTCTCGATCTCAGCGAGACATGCGGGGGCGACGCCGACTCCGGATACGGCCCGCCCTCCTTATCAGCGCCGGCTGGAGTATCGATGGAGACGGCAGGTACGTCCTTTGTGGTCGGCTATGATTCGGCCGGCAGCGATGATGCTACACCCATGACGGGTCTCCGCCCGCCCGACAGGCCCAAGGCCCGAATTAGCCGGGCCAGCCCCACGCCGCTCTCGGTGGATGCGCGCCTCCTGGCGATCGCGACGGAGCATCTGGCCAGGCTCGGGCACAAACGGGTGACGGTCGTCGCGGTGGCCGCCGAGGCCGGCATGACCCACGCCAATGTCTATCGGTATTTTCCATCCAAGGACGCCCTTCTGGATGCCGTCGCGGGCCGCTGGCTCAGAGATGTAGAGGCGGAACTCGCCCGCATCGCCGATGCGCCCGACCCTGCAGACGACAAGATCGAGCGCCTCCTGATGGCCCTGGCGAGCGCGCAGCGCGAAGTCCTGGCACGGGAGCCCCATCTGTTCGCGGTCCATCTCGATGCGACGGTGGCGGCACGGCCCATCGCTCGGCGTCACCGGGTTCGCCTGCGCAGTCTCGTAGAGCGTGTGGTGGAGGAGGGGATCGCTGCGGGAGCCTTCGTGGCTCGGGATCGCGAGCGGGCCATCGCCTACATCTTCGATGCGAGCTACCGCTTCACCCATCCGCTGGCGATGCAACACGATTCCGATCTGCCCGTCGACCTGATCCAGGCGCGCTTCGGAGCCGTCATCCAGGCGATCCAGAAAGTGCTGCGGATCGGCGCACTTTAAGCGAAGTAACAATATTTTGGACCTGTCACCGAAGCTTTGCCGTCGAACCGGAGAGGGGTTCGTTGGTCTAAAATGCTCTGGCGAAAGACTTTTTTGGAAGGCATCCTCCAGCGTCGCGGTACGTCTGTGGCCCGAACTCTGCTTAGCGCCGACCACGTCGGGTTGAAGCATGGGGACTTTTCCGCCACACCGTCGCGGCGAAATCAACGTGCGATCGCGACCTCGGCAAGCAGCCCGTCCGTCGGGACGGAGCATCGCGGATCGGCACTGATACTGGAGGTTCGTTTTCCATGGCACGCAGCAAGATCGCGCTCATCGGCGCCGGGCAGATCGGCGGAACCCTCGCGCATCTGGCGGGCCTGAAGGAACTCGGCGACGTCGTCCTGTTCGACATCGTCGACGGCGTTCCCCAGGGCAAATCCCTCGACATCGCGGAATCCGCTCCGGTCGACGGGTTCGATGCGACCTATACGGGCGCCAGCGATTATTCGGCCATCGCCGGAGCCGACGTGGTGATCGTCACCGCCGGCGTGCCGCGTAAGCCCGGCATGAGCCGCGACGACCTGATCGGCATCAACCTCAAGGTGATGGAAGCCGTCGGCACCGGTATCAAAGAGCACGCTCCGGACGCGTTCGTGATCTGCATCACCAACCCGCTCGACGCCATGGTCTGGGCCCTGCAGAAGTTCTCGGGCCTGCCCACCAACAAGGTCGTCGGCATGGCCGGCGTTCTGGATTCGGCGCGGTTCCGCCACTTCCTGGCCGACGAGTTCAAGGTCTCGGTGGAGGATGTCACCGCCTTCGTGCTCGGCGGCCACGGCGACGACATGGTCCCGCTGGTGCGCTACTCCACCGTCGCCGGCGTGCCGCTGCCGGACCTCGTCAAGCTCGGCTGGACCACCCAGGAGAAGCTCGACGCCATGGTCGAGCGCACCCGCAAGGGTGGCGGCGAGATCGTGAACCTGCTCAAGACCGGCTCGGCCTTCTACGCCCCGGCCGCCTCCGCCATCGCCATGGCCGAGAGCTACCTGCGCGACAAGCGCCGGGTGCTGCCCTGCGCCGCCTATCTCAGCGGCGAGTACGGCATCGACGGCATGTATGTCGGCGTCCCGATCGTGATCGGCGCCGGCGGTGTCGAGCGTGTCCTCGAGGTGGAATTCAATGCCGACGAGAAGGCCATGTTCGACAAGTCGGTGGGCGCCGTGAAGACGCTGATCGAAGCCTGCAAGACCGTGAACCCGGCGCTGGCCTGAAATCTCACAAGAAGCGTCGCGCGCCGGCGGGTGTCCCGTCGGCGTGAACGAGGCCGGTGTGTCGTGTCTTCCAATCCCGCGCGCTGCCGCGGGACGAGGCGAGGAAATGTCCTAATGAACATCCATGAATATCAGGCGAAGGCGGTGCTCAAGGAGTTCGGCCTGCCCGTCTCCCGCGGCGTTCCGATCTTCAAGCCGGAAGAGGCCGAGGCTGCCGCCAAGGAGCTAGGCGGTCCGGTCTGGGTGGTGAAGTCGCAAATCCATGCCGGCGGACGTGGCAAGGGCACGTTCAAGGGCGCGCCCGCTGGCGCCAAGGGCGGCGTGCGCGTCACCAAGTCCATCGACGAGGTCAAGCAATTCGCCGGCGAGATGCTGGGCGAGACGCTGGTGACGATCCAGACCGGCGAAGTTGGCAAGCAGGTCAACCGCCTCTACATCGAGGAAGGCGCGCAGATCGCCGCCGAGTTCTACCTCTCGATGCTGGTGGACCGCGAGACCGGGCAGGTCGCCTTCGTCGTCTCGACGGAGGGCGGCATGGATATCGAGACCGTGGCCCACGACACGCCTGAGAAGATCATCACCTTCTCGGTCGATCCGGCCACCGGGATCATGCCCCATCACGGCCGGGCCGTCGCCAAGGCTCTCGGCCTCACCGGCGCACAGGCCAAGGAGGCGGGCGACCTCACCACCAAGCTCTACCAGGCGTTCACCGCCAAGGACATGAGCATGCTGGAGATCAACCCGCTGGTCCTCACCGGCGATGGCCATCTCAAGTGCCTCGACGCCAAGATCTCGTTCGATTCGAACGCGCTCTACCGCCATCCCGACATCCTGGCGCTCCGCGACGAGACCGAGGAGGACGCCAAGGAGATCGAGGCCTCGAAATACGACCTCGCCTATATCGCGCTGGATGGCACCATCGGCTGCATGGTCAACGGCGCGGGCCTCGCCATGGCCACCCTCGACATCATCAAGCTCTACGGTGAGGAGCCGGCGAACTTCCTCGATGTCGGCGGCGGCGCGAGCGAGGAAAAGGTGACGGCGGCCTTCAAGATCATCACCGCCGATCCGCAGGTGAAGGGCATCCTCGTCAACATCTTCGGCGGGATCATGAAATGCGACGTGATCGCGAACGGCGTGATCGCGGCGGTGAAGGCTGTGGGCCTCGAAGTGCCCCTGGTGGTGCGTCTGGAAGGCACCAATGTCGAGAAAGGCAAGGAGATCATCCGGAATTCCGGCCTCAACGTGATTCCCGCCGATGACCTCGACGATGCCGCGCAGAAGATCGTCGCCGCCGTGAAGAAGGGCTGAGAGTACCCATGTCCATCCTGATCGACGCGAACACCAAGGTCATCTGCCAGGGCTTCACCGGCAAGAACGGGACCTTCCATTCTGAACAGGCGATCGCCTACGGCACCAAGATGGTCGGCGGCACCTCGCCCGGCAAAGGCGGCGCGACCCATCTCGGCCTGCCGGTCTTCGACACCGTGGCCGAAGCCCGCGAGGCCACCGGCGCGACCGCATCGGTCGTCTACGTGCCGCCGCCGGGCGCGGCCGACGCCATCTGCGAGGCCATCGCCGCCGAGATTCCGCTCATCGTCTGCATCACCGAGGGGATTCCGGTCCTCGACATGGTGCGGGTGAAGCGCTCCCTCGAAGGCTCGAAGTCGCGCCTCATCGGGCCGAACTGCCCGGGCGTGGTCACGGCCGGCGAATGCAAGATCGGCATCATGCCCGCCAACATCTTCAAGCCGGGCTCGGTGGGCATCGTCTCGCGCTCCGGCACGCTGACCTACGAGGCCGTGTTCCAGACCACGAATGCCGGTCTCGGGCAGACCACGGCAGTCGGCATCGGCGGCGATCCGGTGAAGGGCACCGAGTTCATCTCGATGCTCGAACTGTTCCTGGCCGACGACAAGACCGAATCGATCGTCATGATCGGCGAGATCGGCGGTTCCGCCGAGGAAGAGGCGGCGCAGTTCATTGCCGACGAGGCCAAGCGCGGCCGTCGCAAGCCGATGGTCGGCTTCATCGCTGGGCGCACGGCTCCTCCGGGCCGCCGCATGGGTCATGCCGGTGCCATCATCTCAGGCGGCAAGGGCGGAGCCGAGGACAAGATCGCCGCGATGGAAGCGGCCGGCATCCGGGTATCGCCGTCTCCGGCGCGCCTCGGCAGCACGCTGGTCGACGTCCTCAAGGGGTGAGGTTCTCGGGAATCTGTCACTTGTGTTGCGGTGCAAAATGGCTCCGCAGCATCTATCTAGGAAACGGCGCGGCTTGATCGCCGCCCCGCCACGAACATCCCCATCGAAGCGCCCGTCGGCGCCATGGGGAGCAGGGGGCCGCCGCAGGGGTGGCCACTCCGCCAAGCGGTAGGATGATCGAAGATGGCTCGCCAGGACGCGCTTCTCGAAACCTCGTTCCTCACCGGCGGCAACGCCGCCTATCTCGAGGAATTGCAGGCGGCCTATGCCCGCGATCCGCATTCGGTCGATCCGCAGTGGCAGGATTTCTTCAAATCCCTCGGTGACGAGAGCGGCCTTGCCGAGAAGAATGCCGCCGGCGCCTCATGGCAGAAGCCGAACTGGCCGGTCCATGCCAACGGCGAGATGGTCTCGGCCCTGGACGGCAACTGGGCCACCGTCGAGAAGGCGGTGGGCGAGAAGATCCGCGCGAAGTCTGACACCGCGAAGATCGATGGCGCCAAGGCTGCCAACGGCGCGGCCGTCGTCGCCGCCAGCGGCGTCTCGGTCGAGCAGGCGACCAAGGATTCCGTCCGCGCGATCATGTTGATCCGCGCCTACCGCATGCGCGGCCATCTCCACGCCAAGCTCGATCCCCTCGGCCTCGCCCCGCGCGGCGACCACGAGGAGCTGCACCCCCAGCATTACGGTTTCGAGGAGAAGGATTGGGACCGTCCGATCTTCCTCGATAACGTGCTCGGCCTCCAATATTCGACCATCCGCGAGATCGTCGAGATTCTGGAGCGCACCTACTGCCAGACGCTGGGCGTCGAGTTCATGCACATCTCCAACCCGGAGGAGAAGGCGTGGATTCAGGAGCGTATCGAAGGCAAGGGCAAGGAGATCTCCTTCACGCCCGAGGGCCGGCGCGCGATCCTGAACAAGCTGGTGGAAGCGGAGGGTTTCGAGAAGTTCCTCGACCTCAAATACACCGGCACCAAGCGCTTCGGCCTCGACGGGTCGGAATCGATGATCCCGGCGCTGGAGCAGATCATCAAGCGCGGCGGCGCGTTGGGCGCGAAGGAGATCGTGCTCGGCATGGCCCATCGCGGCCGGCTCAACGTGCTCTCGAACGTCATGTCGAAGCCGTTCCGGGCGATCTTCAACGAGTTCAAGGGCGGCTCGGCCTCTCCCGCCGAAGTCGAGGGCTCGGGCGACGTGAAGTACCATCTCGGTGCCTCGTCGGACCGTACCTTCGACGACAACAACGTCCACCTGTCGCTGACCGCCAACCCGTCCCATCTCGAGATCGTCGATCCGGTGGTGCTGGGTAAGGTGCGCGCCAAGCAGGACCAGCGGGCCAAGCCGAATGTCCAGCGCACCAGCGTCGTGCCGCTGCTCATCCACGGCGATGCGGCCTTCGCCGGCCAGGGCGTGGTGGCCGAGTGCCTCGGCCTGTCGGGCCTCAAGGGGCACCGAACCGGCGGGTCGATCCACTTCATCATCAACAACCAAATCGGCTTCACCACCGATCCGCGCTTCTCGCGCTCGTCGCCCTATCCGTCCGACGTCGCCAAGATGGTGGAAGCGCCGATCTTCCACTGCAACGGCGACGACCCGGAGGCCGTCACCTTCGCGGCCAAGATCGCCATCGAGTACCGCCAGAAGTTCGGCAAGCCCGTCGTCATCGACATGCTGTGCTACCGCCGCTTCGGCCATAACGAGGGCGACGAGCCGGCTTTCACCCAGCCGAAGATGTACCAGCGCATCCGCAAGCACCCGACGGCGCTGGAGACCTACGCCAAGAAGCTCATCGCCGAGGGTGTGCTGACGCAGGAGCAGTTCGACGCGCGCAAGGCCGAGTTCCGCGCCATGCTCGACGGGGAGCTGGAGGTCGCCGGCAACTACAAGGCCAACAAGGCCGATTGGCTCGACGGGCGCTGGTCCGGCTTCAAGGCCGTGCGCGAGGATGTGGACGATCCGCGCCGCGGCAAGACCGGCGTGCCGGCCGATATCCTGCGTGAGATCGCCCAGCGCATCACCACGCCGCCGCCCGGCTTTCACCTCCACCGCACGATCCAGCGCTTCTTCGACAACCGCGCCAAGGCCGTCGAGACGGGCAAGGGGATCGACTGGGCGACGGCCGAGGCCCTGGCCTTCGGTTCGCTCCTCATCGAGGGCCATCGGGTCCGGCTGTCGGGCCAGGACGTGGAGCGCGGGACCTTCTCGCAGCGCCATGCCGTGGTGATCGATCAGGAGAACGAGCAGCGCTACACCTCGCTCAACTCCATCCGCGAGGGGCAGGCGAATCTCGAGGTCATCAACTCGATGCTCTCCGAGGAGGCCGTGCTCGGCTTCGAATACGGCTACTCCCTGGCCGACCCCAATTCCCTGGTCCTGTGGGAGGCGCAGTTCGGCGATTTCGCCAACGGCGCGCAGGTCGTCATCGATCAGTTCATCTCGTCCGGCGAGCGCAAGTGGCTGCGCATGTCCGGCCTGACTCTGCTGCTGCCGCATGGCTACGAGGGACAGGGGCCGGAGCATTCCTCGGCCCGCCTCGAACGCTTCCTGCAGATGTGCGCCGAGGACAACATGCAGGTCGCCAACTGCACGACTCCCTCGAACTACTTCCACATCCTGCGCCGGCAGCTCAACCGCGAGTTCCGCAAGCCGCTGGTGCTGATGACCCCGAAATCGCTCCTGCGGCACAAGCGGGCGGTGTCGAACCTCGACATGCTGGCGGAGGGATCGACCTTCCACCGCGTGCTCTGGGACGATGCGGAGCACGAAGACGACACGATCAAGCTCGTGAAGGACGACAAGATCCGTCGCGTCGTGCTCTGCTCGGGCAAGGTTTATTACGACCTCTACGACGAGCGCGAGAAGCGTGGCGTCAACGATGTCTACCTGATGCGCGTGGAGCAGCTCTATCCGTTCCCGCTCAAGGCGCTGGCCAACGAGATGGCGCGCTTCCGTAATGCGGAGGTCGTCTGGTGCCAGGAGGAGCCCAAGAACATGGGCGCCTGGTCCTTCGTCGATCCGTATCTCGAATGGGTCCTCGGCCAGGCTCAGTCGCAGGTGAAGCGGGCGCGCTATGTCGGCCGCCCCGCCTCGGCCTCCACGGCGGTCGGCCTTCTTTCCAAGCATCAGGCCCAGCTCCAGGCCTTCCTCAACGAGGCGCTGGCGGTCTGACGACCCCGGTATCCCCTTCTCCGACGCGACCAAACCATTCGGGCGGACAGAGCACCATGGCAACCGACATCCTCGTTCCTACGCTGGGCGAATCCGTGAGCGAGGCCACCATCGGCCGCTGGTTCAAGAAGCCGGGCGACGCGGTGGCGGCGGACGAGCCCCTTGTCGAGCTCGAGACCGACAAGGTCACCCTCGAAGTCAACGCTCCCGCCGCCGGTGAACTCGGTGAGATCCTGGTGAAGGACGGCGAGACCGTGGAGCCCGGCGCCCTGCTCGGCTCCATCGTCGAGGCCGGCGCCGGCGGAGGCGCCAAGGCTCCCGCCGCCAAGAAGACCGAGACCAAGGCCGACACCCGCACGGAAGAAGCAACTCCGAAATCCGAGGGCGCGGACAGGGCACCCGCAGAGGAATCCTCGGCGGCCTACGGCAACCACGGCGAGGCCGCTGCGCCGAAATCCGATCGTCAGGCCGGCGATAACGGCCCCGCCGTCGCCAAGATGGCGCGGGAATCCGGTATCGACCCGTCGACGGTGAACGGCACCGGCAAGGACGGTCGCGTCACCAAAGGTGACATGATCGAAGCGACCTCCAAGGCGCCCTCCGCCCCGGCCCCGGCCCCGGCTCAGGAGCCGGCCCGGCAGGCCAAGGCTCCCTCGCCGCCGCGCCCCGCCTCGAAGCCCGACGATGCCGCGCGCGAAGAGCGCGTGAAGATGACGAAGCTGCGCCAGACCATCGCGCGCCGGCTCAAGGACGCCCAGGACACGGCGGCGATGCTGACGACGTTCAACGACGTCGACATGTCGGCCGTGATGGCCATGCGCGCCCAGTACAAGGACATGTTCGAGAAGAAGCACGGCACCAAGCTCGGCTTCATGGGCTTCTTCACCAAGGCGGTGATCGGAGCGCTCAAGGACGTGCCAGCGGTCAATGCCGAGATCGACGGGACCGACCTCGTCTACAAGAACTACTACCATATCGGCATCGCCGTCGGCACCGATAAGGGCCTCGTCGTGCCGGTGGTGCGCAATGCCGACGACCTCTCCATCGCCGGTATCGAGAAGACGATCTCCGGTTTCGGCAAGAAGGCGCGGGACGGCAAGCTGTCCATCGAGGAGATGCAGGGCGGCACCTTCACCATCACCAATGGCGGCATCTATGGCTCGCTGATGTCGACCCCGATCCTCAACGCGCCGCAATCGGGCATCCTCGGCATGCACCGCATCGAGGAGCGTCCGGTAGTCCGCGCCGGCAAGATCGAGGCGCGGCCGATGATGTATCTCGCGCTCTCCTACGATCACCGCATCGTCGACGGGAAGGAGGCCGTGACCTTCCTCGTGCGCGTCAAGGAGGCGCTGGAGGATCCGGCACGCCTCGTGCTGGACCTCTGAAACAACCCGGCAGCTGCCGTCCGCCGGCCGCCGCAGGGCGGCCGGACGCTTCCGCGTGCGTGAACTTCGATGGTGGGGCCTGACCTGCCGAACCTTCAAGCGAGTCACCAGCCTATGTCCTACGATCTCGTCGTCATCGGTACCGGCCCCGGCGGCTATGTTTGCGCCATCCGCGCCGCCCAGCTCGGACTCAAGACCGCCGTGGTGGAGAAGCGGGCGACCCATGGCGGCACCTGCCTCAATGTCGGCTGCATCCCGTCGAAAGCCCTGCTTCACGCCTCCGAGGCGTTCGAGGAGGCCTCGAAACACTTCGCCGACATGGGCGTCATCGTCAGCGCGCCCGAACTCGACCTCAAGAAGATGATGTCGTTCAAGCAGGACGGCGTCGACGGCAACACCAAGGGCGTCGAGTTCCTGCTGAAGAAGAACGGGATCGACGCCTATCACGGCCTTGGCCGGGTCGCCGGTGCCGGCCGCGTCGAGGTGCTGTCCGAGGATGGCGGCAACCAGATGCTGGAGACGAAGAACATCGTCATCGCCACCGGCTCCGACGTGACGAAGCTGCCCGGCGTGACGATCGACGAGACGATCGTCGTCTCCTCCACCGGCGCCCTCGAGCTTCAGTCCGTGCCGAAGAAGCTCCTCATCATCGGCGCGGGCGTGATCGGCCTCGAACTCGGCTCCGTCTGGCGTCGCCTCGGCTCGGAGGTCACCGTGGTGGAATATCTCGACCGCGTCCTACCCGGCATGGATGGTGAGGTCGGCAAGCAGTTCCAGCGCATCCTCGGCAAGCAGGGCATCGTCTTCAAGCTGTCGTCGAAGGTCACCGGCGTCGAGGTGAAGGACGGCGCCGCCACCGTCTCGGTGGAGCCGGCCGCCGGCGGCGAAGCCGAGAAGCTCGAGGCCGACGTCGTGCTCGTGGCCATCGGCCGCGTGCCCTACACCGAGAAGCTGGGTCTCGAAACCGTGGGCGTGCAGCTCGACAACAAGGGCCGCATCCAGACCGACAGCCACTACGCCACCAACGTCACCGGCATCTACGCCATCGGCGACGTGATCGCGGGGCCGATGCTCGCTCACAAGGCCGAGGACGAGGGTGTCGCCGTGGCGGAACTCCTCGCCGGGCAATCGGGCCACGTGAATTACGGGGTGATCCCGAACGTGGTCTACACCTATCCGGAAGTCGCCTCGGTGGGGAAGACCGAGGAGGAGCTGAAGAAGGACGGTATCGCCTACAATGCGGGCAAGTTCCCCTTCACGGCGAATGGTCGCGCCAAGGTCAACCACACCACGGACGGGTTCGTGAAGATCCTGGCCGATGCCAAGACCGACCGGGTGCTCGGCGTCCATATCGTCGGCGCGGATGCGGGCAACCTCATCGCGGAAGTGGCCGTCGCCATGGAGTTCGGTGCCAGCGCCGAGGACGTGGCCCGGACCTGCCACGCTCACCCGACGCTGACCGAGGCGGTCAAGGAAGCCGCCCTCGCCGTCGGCAAGCGGGCGATCCACATCTGAGACGGGCTACCGCCCCCGTCTTGGCAATGAGCCGGAGGGCGGGTTCGACGTAGGCCGCCGTCCGGGAACGTCGCTTCGCTCGGCACCCCGGACGGGGTGCCCGTGTTGGAACAGGTGTCTCACACCTTCCGCAGCGGAGCGCCGGATGCCCTACGAACTCTATTACTGGCCGACGATCCAGGGACGCGGTGAGTTCGTCCGCCTCGCTCTGGAGGATGCCGGGGCGGAGTATGTCGATATCGCCCGCGGGCGAGAGGAGGAGGGCCAGGGCCTCGGCGCCATGACCGCTTTTCTCGGCGATCCCTCGGTGGCGCGGCCGTCCTATGCGCCGCCCTTCCTCCGAGATGGCGACGTCGTGGTCGGCCAGACGGCGGCGATCCTGCTCTATCTTGGTCCCCGGCTCGGCCTCGCGCCGTCGGACGAAACCGACCGCCTCTGGACCCATCAGATCCAGCTGACCGTCGCCGATGTGGTGGCGGAAGCTCACGATACGCACCATCCCATCGCGGTGAGCCTCACCTACGAGGACCAGAAGCCGGAAGCGCTTCGGCGAGCGAAGGACTTTCAGGCGAACCGGATTCCGGAATATCTCGCCTGGTTCGACCATGTGCTCGGCCGTAACGACGGCCACCATCTCGTCGGCGGGTCCACGACCTACGCCGATCTGTCCCTGTTCCAACTCGTGGACGGGTTGCTCTACGCGTTCCCCCACGCGACGGAGCGGACCCTCGCCGAAAACCGCCACGTCGCCGCCCTTCACGACGCGGTGCGGCAACGGCCCGGGATCGCCGCCTATCTGGCGAGCCCGCGCCGCATCCCCTTCAACCAGCAGGGGATCTTCCGACGCTATCCCGAACTCGACCTGTAGCGCGCGCACCCGCACGCGGATGGGCCTGCTCGAACGCATCCATCAGGCGGGCGGCGTCGACCTTGGTGTAGAGCTGCGTCGTCGAGAGCGAGGCGTGGCCGAGCAATTCCTGGATCGCGCGCAACTCGCCCTGGCGGCCGAGGAGGTGCGTGGCGAAGGAGTGCCGCAAGGCATGGGGCGTGGCGCTGTCCGGCAGGCCGAGCGCGCCGCGCAGGGAGGCCACCGCATATTGGATGATCCGTGGGGAGAGCTTGCCGCCTTTCACGCCCACGAAGAGAGGCCCTTCCGGATCGAGCGCATGGGGGTAGGCGGCGAGATAGGCCGCCACCGCCTCGGCCACGACGGGAAGGATCGGCACCATCCGCTCCTTGCCGCCCTTGCCCATCACCGTCACCGACTCCACTCCCGGTACGGGCGCATCGCGGCGGGTGAGGCCGAGGGCTTCGGAAATGCGCAGGCCGGAACCGTAGAGAAGAGCGAGAACGGCGGCGTCACGCGCCAGAACCCAGGGCTCGCGGGATTCCCCGGCGCGGATGTCGATATCGGTCAAGGCGCGGGCGGCGGCGATGGGAATCGGGCGCGGCAAGCGCCGCTCGACCTTGGGCGAGCGGATCGCCCCGAGGGCGGACACGCTGCCGTGACCGTCCCGTTCGAGGTGCCGCGCGAAGGAGCGCAAACCGGCGAGCGCGCGCATCAGCGATCGACCGCTCACCGTCTCGGCCCGGCGCGCTGCCATGAATCCACGGATGTCGCGGGGCTTCAATGCGACGAGCCCGGCGATTCCGACCGTGCCGTGCCGGCTCTGCAGGTGGTCGAGGAACTGCCGCAGGTCGCGCGCATAGGCTTCCACCGTGTTCGCGGCCATCCGGCGCTCGCGCAGCAAACTGTCCTGCCACGCCATGGCGACGGACCGGACTGCCTCGTCACCGGGAAAGGCGATGGTGCTGGCAGTGGCAGGTGGAGGCGGAACGTGGAGCATCGCGCGGTGATCCGGGAGCGAAAAGCCCACTCAACGCCACCGAGGTTGACGGAGCGTTGCCGACGGGGCGAGGAGATCGTGGCGGTGGTCGGCTGTTTCACGGAACGGCGCAGCGGCTCAGCGCTTGATCATCGCATCCTACCCCTGTCGTCCCTCCCGATCCGAGCCCGCATGCCCGAGACACGCATCGTCTGCATCCGCCACGGCGAATCCACCTTCAACGCAGCCCACCGCCTCACCGGGCGCGATCCCGGCCATATCGATGCCCGGCTGACGGAGCGGGGCCTCGCCCAGGTCGCGGCGGCCCAGGATCGGCTACGGGACATTCCGTTCGATCTGGTGGTGACCTCCCCGCTCACCCGCGCCATTCAGACCACCGCCGGCATTTTCGGCCATCATCCGGCCAAGCCCGAGATCCTGGTGGAAGTGCTCCATCGCGAATGCCAGGAGAGCAGCTGCGATGTCGGGCGCGCCGCCTCCGTGCTGAAGGCGGAATTCCCGCATCTCGATATCGATCACCTGCCCGAAATCTGGTGGCATGCCGAGGGTGAGCCGATCGCGGAGGGCGTCCATGTGGAGCCGCGCCACCTCTTCGATCGTCGCGTGGCGACGTTCCGCGACTGGCTGACCGAGCGGCGTGAGCGGACCATCGCCGTCGTCGGCCACGGCACGTTCTTCTTTCACCTCACCGGCATCTGGCTCGACAACTGCGCCACCACCGAACTCGACCTCGCATCGGGGCCGGTGGCCGTCTGAGCCGACGCGGCGGAAATCACCCGCCTTGTCGAACCTGTCGGCCCAGGCTCAGGACGCGCTCGCCCGCGCCGCATCCAATCGTTCCTGCGCCTGAACGAGATCGATGTCCGATGCCTGCCGTCCGATGGTCAGGGCCTCGTCGAGGATGGTCGCTGCGCTGTCCCAGACGCCCTCGGTGAAGGGTGATGCACCTTCGGCGATCTCCGCCGCTGACCGGGCATCGGTGGCCGACTTCACTGCGGCCACCGCGCTGCGAGCGATGGCGGAGGCGAGGGCGCCCCGTCGCCAGTCCCGCTGCTGCGACGCGGCCTGGGCCACGGTCCCACCGCGCCACGCAGCGGCCTGCGCAGCCAAAAGACCCGCCTCGAGATCCTGGGCTTCGTCACAGCGAGCGGCAAGATCAGCAAAACCTGCCCGGTCGAGGAGAGGCGGCAGGATCCGACGAATGCTTTCCAGGGCGAGGAAGCGGGTGCGTTGCTCCTCTATCTCCGCCGTATCAGCGGAGCCGGAGAGGCGCAGGACGAAGGCCATCAAGCGAGAGCGCTGGTCGTCCGGCATCGCGTCGTTGAGGCCGAGCGCGTAGGCGGCGAGGGGTTTCGAGAAACACGGCGGACAATCCGAAGAGGAGCGGATCGACCGGTAGGGTAGGCCGGCCGCGACGACCGCCGCCTCGTTGATGCAGGTCCCGCCATCCGGGCCGGGGAAGGGGTGCGAGCCGGACAGCAACCGCCAGTGAAGGATGTGCTCGAAACCTGATGCCATGCGGGCCGGCTCCGTCGGTTTCACGGGAAAACGCAGCCGCGAACCGGCGGGTCACCCGAAATCTGCCACAGGACGGCAATCCGTGACGAGGAAAATCTTATCCGCCCACGCCCACGGCGAGCCCCGCCAGCATGGCGATCCCGAGCACGAAGACGAAAGCGCCGGCCAGCAGTTCGAGCCCACCTACGGCGATTGCCCCCATGGACCCGCGCCCTCCCGCGAGACGCAGGGCCAGGGCCTTGGCGAAGACCGCCAGGCTCGCCAGCACCCCGGTGGTCAGGGCCGTGCCCAGGGCCATGGCGAACGTCGCCGCGATGCCCGCCGCCAGAATGCCCTGCGACGCGGAGAAGACCAGGATGAGGATCGCGCCGGCGCAGGGGCGCGAGCCGGCCGCCAGTACCACGCCCGCCCGCTCGCGCCAGGAATCGAGGCGGCCGAAGGCGGTGGCGTCGCTGAGGTGGACATGCCCGCAACCGGGCGCGCAGGCGGCCGCGTTACCGCCGTGAACGAGCCCCGCCAGTCGTCCGGCCTTCCGCCACGTCACCGTGAGGCCGAGGAGGGCAACGAGGGCGAAGCTCACCGTCTCGATCACCGTACCGGCCCGCGTCATCCCGGCGGCGGTGGCGTTGAGGAGGAGGTTGCCGATGGCGACGATGGCGATGGCGACGAGAGCTTGCAGCAAGGCAGCGGCGGCGCTGAGCGAGAAGCCGCGTGCCAGCGCCCGTTCCCCGGCCATGATGTAGCCGGCGATCACCGCCTTGCCATGGCCCGGTCCGGCGGCGTGGAACACGCCATAGCTGAAGCCGATGAGGATCATGGGCCCCCAGCTTCCACCCTGCTTGATGGCGGCGACGGTGGCTTGCAGGCTGCGCGAGAAGCTCGATTGCATGGCGAGCAGCCAGCCGCCGATCCCGGTGGCCGAGGGCGCCGCCTCGCGAAATCCGACGCCGAATGGGGAGCGGGGCGGCGGTGGAGCCACGCTGGAGCCGAGGAGCCACGACAGCGCCGTGAGGACGAGGGCGACACAGGCGATCGCTGCGAGGGCCAGGGCGATCCGTAAGGCGATCCGGCCGCGCGGATGATCGGCCCATGCGGCGGCCACGCCTACGGACATGCGACGATGATCCGGTTCGCGAACTGGACGCCGTAACTCGAGGCGTTGGTCAGCGCTTCGAAGAACGCCTCCGACAGACCCGGCTTGGCATCGGCAGTCTTGGCATCCGCGGTCTTCGCCTGCTCGGATTTGGGCCGGGTGATCGTGGCGGCGCAACCGGCCGGCGAGCCGACGAGGCGCGCGGTGTCCGCATCTTCCGAGAGGCTGAACGCAACGAAATAGGTCGGGTCGAAGACTTCCAACGCCGCGACTCCGCGCCCCTGCGCCACCGGCGATTTCAGTGGCAGAAGGAAGCTGAGCGTCAGCCTGTCGCCGTCCATTCTCATGCGCGGCTCGATCGGATCGGCGAAGGTCTGCTCCTTGCCGCCGATCTTGAGCTTGGTGAAATAGGCGAATTCCGCGAGATTGGCGGTGTTGTCCGTGGCGAGGCCCGCGAGTTCGTCGGGAGAGACCGTGCCGTCGCCGTTCGCATCGAGCCCCTGGATCGCCGAGGCCGAGTAGCTCGCATCGAAGGTCCAGGCGTGACGGATGCCCGTCACCTTGCTGCCCTCGCCGTAATCGATCTCGGCCTTCGAGGTCACCCAGACATGCGGATGGGCCGATGCCGGAGCGGCGGCCCCGAGGCCGAGGGCGAGCGCCGCCAAAGAGGACGCGACGAAGGAGCGAGCGGAGAGGAGAGCGGTCGGCGAAGCCATGCTGGACGCTCGCGAGTCAGGGTAAAGAAAGTCTGAACGGGTGCTGCGACGGGGGCCGGGAGTCCGGCCGCCGCCTCGATCTCCTCCGATTTCAGTGGGGCGAAAGCGAGGCGCGACCTTCCGTCAAGCGGCCCGCACGCTGGCGAGAAACCCCGCAATGCTTTCGTCGAGGGCGAGGCTCGCTGCTGCCACGCGGCCGGCGACACTCCTCACCGATTCGGCGGCCTGTGCGCTGGACGCGGCGGCTTCCTCGACCGTGGCGATGCCGCCGGACACGGCGTCGGCGCTGGCTTCGGCATCGGCGACACTGTCGGCGACGCGAGCGCCCGCGATCCGCTGAGCCTCGAGAGCGAGGGCAACGGCCGCATCCGCGCCCGCCATCTGATCCATCGTTCCGCCGATCGCTTCCACCGCCCGGAGCGTGTCCTGAGCCGCGCCCCGCATCGCCTCGATCTGTCCTTTGATCGCCTCGGTGGCACCGGCCGTCTGGGCGGCGAGCGCCTTCACCTCGCCGGCGACCACCGCGAAGCCCCGTCCGGCCTCACCCGCGCGCGCCGCCTCGATCGTGGCATTGAGGGCCAGGAGATTGGTCTGCACGGCGACCGTTGCGATGGTCTCGACCACGGTGCCGATCTCGCGCCCCGCTTCGGTGAGGAGGGCGGCGGCGCGGCGCGTCGCGGTGACCTCGCGGTGTGCCAGGGCGCCCAAACCGTCGCGGATCCGCGATTGCCGGTCGATCGCCTCGCCACCACCCGCGACATCCGCACTGGCGGCTGCGGCCCTGCGCACCTGTTGCCCCGCGCCGGCCGCACCTTCCGAAACGATGGTGGTCTGATCCCGCGTGAGCCGCACGGCGTCCGACACCGCCTCCGCCGCGCCCGCCATGGCAGTGGCGGCGCTCGACAGATCCTGCGCCACCCGCTGAGCTTCCTCCTCGAAAGCCTGGGCGGCTGCCTCCAGGCGCGCGGCCCGCTCGGCTTCGAGAGCGGAATGAGCGAGCGCACGCGCATCGCCTTCGACCTTGTCGACGATGACGGTCCGCAGCACCGCAATGGAGCGGGCCATGGTTCCGATCTCGTCGCGTCGTTCCAGCAACGGGATGGCCCGGGTGAGATCCATGGCCGCAAGGGCATCGATCGCCGATCCGAGGCGGGCCAGCGGCTGGCGGATCTCCTTGAGGACGAGCCAGAGTGCGAAACCGAAGGTGAAGAGGATCACCGCCCCGGAGGCTACGAGGCTGATGATGCGGGTCTGCTCGATCTCCGCCACGGTCTCCGCGCGTTCGCTGCCGAGACGCGTGAGCGTGTCCTTGCCGATGCGTGTGATCGCGGACACCATCTTGGCGCGGCTCGCCACGGTGGCCTCGTCGGTGCCCTGGATGAGCGCGGCCTTCGGTGAGATGGTGAGGCCGAGTTCCGCCGTATCGGTCTGATAGGCCAGGAACTCCTTCAGCATCAGATCGAGCTTGAGGCGATCCGCATCGGGAACCTGCCCGACGATCCGGCTCAGGAACACGTCCTTCTGCTCGCCGACTTCGGCGAGGGCGGTTTTCAGGCCACCGAACTTGGCCTTGGCGTCATCGGTATCGTCCGCCGTGTAGACCGCGCCCGCCGCCACCACCGTCCGTTCGATGGCGAGAGCGAGGCTTTGCGCCGACAGGGCCTGTTCCCAGACCGAGTCCATTTCGGCCGCCCGCGCCTGCTGATGCAGCACCACGCGGTCGTTGAACAGGGACAGGGCGCAGGCACCGAGTGCCAGAAGCCCCATCACCGCCGCGAGTTTGTTGCCGAGGGATAGGCGCATCAATGTGTTCCGTCATCTAAAGCTATCGTGAAGCTGATGACGCCCGAACCTTGCCGGGAGTTTAAATCGAGGCGGCTAACAAATTGAAAGTATTGGATTAAACGCCTGGGGCCGTCCGTGAGGGAGCGTCCCCAGGCATCGATGGATACGGATGACCGAGGAAAGAGCCGTTCAGTAGGCCGTCGAATCGGCCGATGCGACATCGACCCTGTCGCCGGTACGCGAGAAGGCGATGGTGGTCTCGCGTCCGTCGGAGCCAAGCGTGCCCGGCACCGAAAGGTGGACGGTCTGTTCGGGATTCAGGGTCGTCACGAGGCGGATGACCTGGGGCAGATCATGGCCGGAATTGACGCTGGCGAGGGTGGCGACCACGCGGTAGCGGCCATTCTCGACGGTGTAATAGGCCGAACCACGATAGGTGCCGAGGTCGACGCTCTGGGCGCTCGCGGGCGAAAGCTCGGCCGCCTGGGAGGCCGTAGCGGAAGCGAGGGTGAGCGCGGCGGCGAGGAGGGCTTTGGACGAGATGCGCATGATGAGGGAACCTGTGCGGTTACTGTCCGCCGGGAGTGCCCGTTCGGAGAGCCGGTTGCACCGGGAGACCGACATATGTCGATTTTATGCTGCGCTGCGAAGAGATGAATGTTGCAATGCGTCAATGCTTGAATTGCATGACTCGGCAAAAAATATCTCGGTGCATGTCAAAATTACATAGGTCTGAAGTGTGAGCGATTGAAACTGCTACTCCTCAGCCGGGAAATATTCGTCAGGCGGAAGGCGATCCCCTCCGCGCTTAAGGTAGAAGCATCCTATGCTGCAATGCAGCACGAGCGTTCCGTCAGTCGCGTCGGGTAAGGGCGGCGATCTCGGCTTCTTCCGCAGGGCTCAGCTTGGTCTCGTGTTCCGCACGCCGACGGGACAGACGCCAGAGGCCGAAAACCCCGAGGCCGAGGGCCATCAGGGGCGTCAGCCAAAGCAGCAACGTGTGCAGGGCAAGGACCGGGCGCAGCAGGACATACTCGCCATAGCGGCCGACGACGTAATCCTGCACCTGCCTGTCGTCGTCGCCCGCCTTGAGCCGCTCGCGCACGATCAACCGCAGGTCGCGCGCCAGGGGCGCATCGGAATCGTCGATGGACTGGTTCTGGCAGACGAGGCAGCGCAAGCCCGAGGAGATATCTCGCGCCCGCGCTTCGAGCTTCGCGTCCGGTAGGACTTCGTCCGGCTGGACGGCCAGCGTGGTGCCCGTCGAGCCGGCGAGAAGCGCCAGGGCGACGAGCAGGCGGGGAAGACGAGCCGCGCTCATTCGGCGGGGGCCATGGTGCCGGGCATGGTCTTGGCCTTCTCCTTTGCCCGTGCGGGCGCGCCCACCCGCATCCTGCGGTCGGTGAGGGACACCGCCCCGCCCAGCGCCATGACGACGGAACCGAGCCAGATCAGCAGCACCAGGGGCTTGTAGTAGAGCCGCAGGCCGATGGCCCCGCCGGGGACCATCTCGCCGAGGCTGGCATAGACCTGACTGACCCCGACGGTGAGCAACCCGGATTCCGTCACGTTCATCTTGCGGCTGGGATAGAAGCGCTTGCCCGTCTCCACGGTGCCGATGAAGTCGCTAGCCGTGTTGCGGATGGTCAGGAAAGCCGTCGTCTCCTCGTAATTCTCGCCCGTGCGCGGGCCGACCCGGTCGAGCGTCGCCACGTAGGGGCCGGAGGTGAGGGACTCGCCCGGCTTCACCGTGCTCAGGGCCTCCGTGGCCCAACCCTGCGCCGCGATGCCCAGAACCACGATTCCGACGCCCGCATGGGCCAGCGCGGTCCCCCAGGCCGAGCGCGGCAGGCCGATGGCCCGTCGCATCACGGCGCTGACCGTCCGTGCCCGGCTGTTGCCGTAGCCGCGGGCCCGCGACACGATCTCCATGGCCGAGCCGACGACCAGATAGGCACCGAGGCCGATGCCGATGGGCGCCATCATCGGGCCGCCCCAGGTCCAGGCGAGCACCGCGAGGCCGATGGCGAGGGCGACACCCATGGCCGCGAACAGGCGCTGCGAGGCCGCGTGCACGTCGCCGCGCTTCCAGGCCAGGGTCTGGCCGAAGGGGACGATGAGGAGGAGCGGAATCGCCAGGGGGATGAAGGTGTAGTTGAAGAAGGGCGGCCCCACCGAGATCTTCTCGGAGGTCAGGGATTCGAGCAGCAGCGGGTAGAGCGTGCCGACGAAGACGGTGGCGCAGGCGGCGGCGAGGAACAGGTTGTTCATCACCAGGGCGCCCTCGCGCGAGATCGGCGCGAACAGGCCGCCCTGCCGCAGCATCGGCGCGCGCCAGGCGAAGAGGCTAAGCGAGCCGCCGATGAACAGGATCAGGATGGCGAGGATGAAGACGCCGCGCGTCGGGTCGGTGGCGAAGGAATGCACCGAGGTGAGGACGCCCGAGCGGACGATGAAGGTGCCGAGCAGCGACAGCGAGAAGGTGAGGATGGCGAGCAGCACCGTCCAGACCTTGAGCGCATCGCGCTTCTCCATGACCACGGTGGAATGGAGCAGCGCCGTGCCCGCGAGCCAGGGCATCAGCGAGGCGTTCTCCACCGGATCCCAGAACCACCAGCCGCCCCAGCCGAGTTCGTAATAGGCCCAGTACGAGCCCATCGCGATACCCAGGGTCAGGAAGCTCCAGGCGATCAGCGTCCAGGGGCGCACGGCGCGCGCCCAGACCGCGTCGATGCGGCCGTCGATCAGCGCCGCGATGGCGAAGGCGAAGGTGATCGAGAAGCCGACATAGCCGACGTAGAGAAGGGGCGGATGGATCGCGAGGCCGAAATCCTGCAGCAGCGGATTGAGGTCGTTGCCCTCGATCGGCGCCGGGCTCACCCGCATGAACGGGTTCGAGGTCGTGATGATGAACAGCACGAAGACGAAGGTCACGAGACCCTGGACCGCCAGGGTGTTGGCGCGGAGCACCGGCGGGACCGAGTTCCGGGACACCGCGACCAGGGCGCCGAACAGGGCCAGGATGAGGACCCAGAGCAGCATCGAGCCCTCATGGTTCCCCCACACGCCCGAGAGCTTGTAGAGGAAGGGCTTGGCCGTGTGCGAGTTCTCGATCACGTTCTGGACCGAGAAGTCCGACGTGGCATGCGCGTAGGTGAGCGCCCCGAACGAGAACAGGATGCAGGCGAAGGTGCCGAGCGCCGCCGGAGTGGCCACGGCGCGCAGGGCCGCGTCCCCCGAGCGGGCGGCCCAGACCGGCATCACCGCCTGGACCAGGGAAAGCGCCAGCGCCAATGCCAGCGCGAAATGTCCGACTTCGATCAGCACGTCGGATTGTCCTTCCTCAGGGTCATACCGGTCATCGTTCGCTGCGTCGTCCGAGCGTCGGCTCGCCGTCGGCGGTCTTCACGCCCTCGGCGGCTTTCCCGGCGGGGGCTCCCTTGGAGCCGCCCTCCTGCCACCGGCCCTGCGCCTTGAGCGCATCGGCGACCTCGCGGGGCATGTAGGATTCGTCGTGCTTGGCCAGCACGGTGTCGGCGCGGAAGATGCCGCCCGGCTCGAGCCGCCCTTCGGCGACGATCCCCTGGCCCTCGCGGAACAGGTCGGGAAGCAACCCGCGATACTGCACCTGGACCGTCGCGTTGGTGTCGGTCACGGCGAAATCGATGTTCTGGTCGGGGCCGCGCTGGAGCGAGCCTTCCTTCACCAGCCCGCCGAGGCGGAAGCGGGTGCCCGGCGCCACGCCCTGCGCGGTCACCTCGGTGGGTGACCGGAAGAACACGATCGACCCGCTCATGGCGGACAGGATCAGGCCGAGGGCCAGCGCGAGCACGGCACCGCAGGCGGCGATCAGGATCAGGCGGCGGCTCTTGCGAGTCACAAGTTTCGTCCCGTTTCTGTTCCGGCGCCTCGTGAACGGGCGCTCGGTCGGCGCGGAAGGGCAGATCCGGCTGTCCTGTCGTCTGGCCAGTGGTCCGGTATAATTTAGGTTTCTGGCGTAACTCGGGTTTCGGCCCCATGACAGTCCGGGTCAAGGCCCGTGGCCGGGGCGGATTGTCAGGGGGCGTCCTTCGTCGCGGCCCGGATCACGGCTTGTCGTTGCCTCCGCGCAGGCCGAGTTCCTGGGCCAGGATGTCGAGCTTTTCCATCGCGCGGGCATCCGGGCTGAGGGCCATGCGACCGCGATCGAGGGCATGGCTCGCCTGCTGGCGTTCACCCAATACGCTGTACGAACGCACGAGACGCAGCCAATCATCCACCGTGCCGCCCTTCGAGGCGAGCCGCCGGTCGAGGCCGGCGACCATGCCGCGGATGGCGGCGTCCCGCTCGGGCGCCGGCATCGCCTTCACGGCAGCCACGGCGGCATCCGTCCCGGCGCGCTCTGCCGCATCGGCGGCGGTCACTGGCGGAGCCGCCGGTGCCGAGGCGAGGCCGAACTCCCGTGCGAGTTCATCGAGCTTGGCCCCGGCCCCAGCTTCGCTGCCGACCGCGTTCCGCGCCCGGTCGAGGGCCGCCTTCATCTTTTCGCGATCTCCCAGCACGCCGTAGGACCGGACGAGGCGGACCCACTCGTCGGCGGTGCCTCCCTTCTCGGTCAGGCGCCGGTCGAGCCCGTCGACCATGCCCCGGATCGCCGCGTCGCGATTGGCGGCGGGCATCGCCTGCAGGTCCGCCGCAGCGCTGGAATCGGGAGCCTTGGCCGATGGGCCGGGCTTGGCGGCCGTGGCCGGCGCCTCGCCGTTCAGGCGGGTGAGCGTCTCGCGCACCAGGGGCAACCAGGGCGCATCGGCCGGGGCGCTCTCCATCAGGGTGGTCAGCTGGCGGACCGCGCCGGGGATGTCGCCCTCGAGTTCGGCGGCGCGCGCCAGGTAGAAACGCGGCTTGGCGGCGCCGGCATCGAGGCTCGCCGCGCGTTCGAAGATTTCCTTCGCCCGGGGCGTCACGGTCCCGTTGGCGCCGGCGACGAGGGCCTCGCCCCAATCGGAGAGACGCTGGGGCGACTCGCCGAGCAGGCGGGTCGCGGCCTCGTAGGCATGGGCCGCATCGTCGAACCGTCCGAGGCGGACATAGACCGGGGCGAGCACCGACCAGCCGCGGCCGTCGCTCGGGTCGCTGGCGAGCCGCGCCTCGATCTGCCCGATGGCCTTCAGCATGTCCTGCCCGCCGGACTGCACCGCCTGCCGGTCGGAGGCCGTCTGGGACGGCATGTGCGGCGAGCCGTAGAGCCCGTAGGCGATGAGCGCCACGAGCGGGATCGTCGACAGTGCGAAGGCCGAGGCCGCGCGGCGCTGGCGCAGGGCGGGCTCGGCCATCCCATCGGAGACGGCTTCGGGGTTCTCCCGGCTGGCACGAAGGAGGCGGCGGGCCGCCTCGGTGCGGGCTGCGTCGGCCTCGGCGGGTGCGATCAGCCCGCGCGTCAGGTCGCGCTCGATCTCGCGGAGCTGGTCCTCATAGAACGCGGTTTCGGTGGACAGCGCTCCGGCCGGAGGCGGGGGAGCGGCATCCGCCCGCCGTGCCTTGGACCACAGCGACATCGGCCAGAGCAATGCCAGCACGGTGCCCCCCGTCATCACCGCCAAAATGAACCAGATCGCCGTCATCGCACCCCAAACTCGCAGCATCGCATGTAAGCGCCGGACGAGCCTGAACGCAGGGACCGGTTCGGCGACACGGTGTCACGTGAACCTGTGCCGTGTCGGAAGTCGCCGACCCGAGGGGCACGCCCGTCTGAAACACCATTCGGGGCGTTTCGCATAGTCCGGCGCTCATCCGGCGCTGGCATTCGGTGCGTCTCCGGGCACCTCGATCACGGCCCGGACGCCGCCGAGCTGGGCTTCTTCCAGGCGGAAACGGCCCCGATAGAGGGCCGCCAGATCGGCCACGATGGAGAGGCCGAGGCCCGAGCCGGGTTTGGTCTCGTCGAGCCTCTGTCCACGGCCCAGTACCGCCGCCCGGTCTTCCGGCTGCAGGCCCGGCCCGTCATCCTCGATGGAGACGAGAAGGTGGGGATAATGGTGCTCGCTCACCGTTTCCGCACGGATCGAGACGCGGCTGCGCGCCCATTTCGAGGCGTTGTCGACGAGGTTGCCGATCATCTCCTCGAAATCCTGGCGCTCGCCGCGAAAGCGCAGACCCGGCGGGACATGGACCTCGTAGGCGATGTCCTTGTCGCGGTAGATCTTGCCGAAGGTGCGCACGAGGCCCGCGAGCGCCGGCTCCACCTCGGTGGAGGTGCCGAGGGTGCCGGCCAAAGCCGCCGCCCGCGCCCGGTCGAGATGGTAGTTCACTTGGTCGCGCATCACCGCCGCCTGCTCGCGGATCTTCGCGGCGAGGTCGTCCGACGCGTCGCTGGCGCCGACCTCGTTGACGATGATCGATAGCGGCGTCTTCAGGGCGTGGGCGAGGTTGCCTACCTGCGTGCGCGCCCGCTCCAGGATCTCGCGGTTGGTCTCGATCAGGAGGTTCACCTCGCCGGCGAGAGGGGCGATGTCGCGGGGATACTCGCCGCCGATCCGGTCGGCCTCGCCTCGGCGGATCGCGCCGAGGGCCGTGCGGAGCTTGGCCAGGGGCGCCAGGCCGAAGCGGATCTGCAGCAGCGTCGTCAGCGCCAGGAACAGGCCGAGCAGGCCGAACGTCACCATCAGCGAGAAGCGGAAGCGGCCGACATCGTTCTCGATCTCGTCGGCCGGGCCGGCGACGCGCACGGTGTAGCGTCCCTCCTCGCCGAGATCGACGTCGCGCTCGATGATGCGTAGCGGCCGGTCGTCCTGGGCCTTGCCGTAGCCCTGGCGGATCTGGCCGATCCCGGCATTGTTGTCCGGCGTGCCGGCCGGCTTCAGCGGCACGCCGACGAGGGAGCGCGAGGTGCGCAGGTCGCGCGGCCGCGCATCCGGCCGCCCCACCTGCCAGTACCAGCCCGAGAGGGGCAGGTCGAAGCGCGGGTCGCTCAGGTTGAAGGAGCGGCTCTCGGGATCGTTGGGGGAGACGAGATCGGTGGCGAGGTTGTTGGCATAGACGAGGAGCCGGCTGTCGAAGGAACGCTCGGTGTTCTCGCGGTAGAGCGTGGTGAGGATCCAGGCCGCGATCAGCAGGATCGCCGAACTCGCGATCAGAGCCGAGCCCGCCAGGCGCACGGCGATGGAGCGCCGCCGGAACGGCAGCCAGGAGGGAAAGGCGATCACACTCGTCTCGTCGTCATGATGGGGCGGCGGTCTCGCTCTGGTTGAAAGACGTGTCGTACCGTCTGTACCATCATCCGAATGGAGATGCGGCGATGGCCTTCGACATCGATGATCCCGAGACCGAACTGCTTGTGAGAACCCTGGCGGAGCGCTGGGGCGTTTCGTCCGACGAGGCGATCAGGCGTGCGGTTGCCCGCGAGTTACAAGAGACGTCACCGCAAGAGACGTCACGGATCCAGGGTCGGACCGTCGCCGAACTCGCCGATAGCGGAGAGGGCGTCGTGCGGCCCGGCGGATTGGACCGGCCGCGATGAGGCCGTTGGTGTTGAAGCAGGGTTGCCCGGCCGCTCGAACAGGCGGTTGTCCCACCAGCATGGCTGATGAAGCCCCACCGTAATCCTGCCGAAATCCGGATGGTCCGGGTTGATGAGGATATTGGTGCTCACGCGCGCCACGACGCTCGGGACGAACAGAAGCAGCGACCGGCGAGAGCGGTGCCAAGTTTCGCCGAAGGTCCGCGACGCGTTGCAATCGGGATGATCCCATCCCGGCACCGCAGGTTGGGACAGCACCTCGTAGGAGAGACCGGCCGACAGGAGGATCTCGACGTAGTGCTGGTTGGGTGGAAGCCGTCCGCTGCCGTGGACGAGCTTTTCGAGCATGGATGTGGAGTAGTCGGCCGACGCATAGATCATCGGGCTTGCCGGTGTGTTCCATCGGCCGGGGAAAAGGCGTGACCCCGTCGGATCGAAGATTGCGTACTCGCCGTCGGGATCCCCGATTCGATAGGCCTTCTGTGCCTGCGCGAGCGTCTGACCGCTCACGCAGCGGAGCCATATTTGAGCCGGCCGAGGACGGCCTCCACGCGTGGTCCGCCGAACTCGGATTCCAGCGCGACTTCGAGGGGCGGCCGGTTCTCGAGGAGAGGATGAGGGCGGTGTAGGAAGTCCCGGGCGGCGTCATCCGATTTCCAGACATCACGGGCCAACGCCCAGACCTTCGCCAGGCGCACCACCTTCGCACTCTCATGCGGCGTCAGCCTCGCCTTCGCCTCCGCGCGGCGGCGGTTGAGCGTAGCACGTGCCACGAAGTTGAAGGCGAATGTCCGATCGTCGGGAGCGACGGCGGAGGCGAGCCGATCGACGGAAGCCACCGGCAACCCCGCCGTGACCTGCGCGATGACATTCGCGTCCGTGCTTTCGCCGGACCTCGGTCCTTCGAATCCGAGAACGTCGGCAATAGCCACCCCGCTGTCCATGTCGTAGCTCGCCATGTCGCACTCCCGTCTCATCTGAGCCGATTATGGGGCTCAGATGAGACGGGGGCAAGATCCGCCGAAGTTCTACCCCCTACACCCGCGGCGCGGGCTGGTTCGGGTCCACGAGGTAGCCGAGGCCGCGCACGGTCTGGATCAGGTCCACCGCGAGCTTCTTGCGCAGGCGGCCGACGAAGACCTCGATCGTGTTGGAATCCCGGTCGAAATCCTGGTCGTACAGATGCTCCGTCAACTCGGCGCGGGAGACCACGCGGCCGGTATGGTGCATCAGGTAGGCGAGCAGGCGGTATTCGTGGCTCGTGAGCTTGATCGGGTTGCCGTCGACATAGACGCGGCCCGAGCGGGTATCGAGCACGACGGGCCCGCAGGAGATCTGGCTCGTGGCGTGGCCGGTGGCGCGGCGCAGGAGCGCGCGCACACGCGCCATCAGCTCCTCCATGTGGAAGGGCTTGGTCACGTAATCGTCGGCCCCGGCATCGAACCCGTCGACCTTGTCCGACCAGCGGTCGCGGGCGGTGAGGATGATGACCGGCGTCTTGATGCCGGCGCGGCGCCATTTCTGCAGCACGGTGACGCCGTCCGCCTTTGGCAGGCCCATGTCGAGGATGATCGCGTCGTAGGGTTCGCTCTCGCCGAGATAGGCGCCCTCTTCGCCGTCGAAGGCCTTGTCGGCGACGTAGCCGGCCTCCTCGAGCGCGCTGACCACTTGCCGGTTGATGTCCCGGTCATCCTCGACGACGAGCAGACGCACTGCGATTCACTCCCAAGATGAGGCGGCGGTGAAGCCCCCGTCGCGGAGAACGATAGGCGCCCCCGCCTTTATTTGCCGATAACCCGTCCGGTGGTGGCATCCACCAACACGTGGACGAACTGTCCGTCCCGGCGCAAGGCCGTCAGGAGATAGGCGAGGCCCTCCCCGTGCCGGCAGAGCCGGGCGCGCTGGATCTCGGCCCGGGAGATCACCGTCCTGGCGGCGCGGATCGCGGCCACCGGCTCGATCACCCGCTTGTCCGCCACCGCCTCGCGCAGGTCCGCCGGGCTGAGACAGCTCTCGCTCGGCGGGACCACGTGCATCGGCGCTGAGACCTCGGCCGTACCGGGCGTCATCGTCTCTTCCGCCAGCGTGCGAATCGGCCCCGTCGCGAAAGCCGCGACGGTCAGGCCGATGAACAGCAGGGCGAGGAGGATGCGCATGGGATGAGTCAATGGTCTTCGGGCACTGAATGCGCCCTGAATGCGGGTTCGGCCGGGCCCCGATCCCGAACGATCGGATCGTGGCGCGGCGAGATGAGAGCGGGCAAGCCGATCGTGCCCCCTCCGGTTCCCGAAACGGGCGGTCACGAGCGGCCTTCGCCGTGGAGAACCGGAGGTTGCAGGCTCGCCCGCAAGGCGATGCCGAGGAGGCGGTGACAATCGACGTGTTCAAGGGCGGCCCTGCGCAGGTCGGTCATCGAGAGCTCGAATCCGGTCTCCGCCGCCCGGAGGCGCCCGGAGGCGGCGCGCAGGCGCGGGGAGGGCGGGAAGAAGCGGGCGAGACGGTTCATCGGGGCGATCTCCCATCCATGGGTAAAGGGGAACGGGCAAAGAAGCACGAGGCGCGATGAGCGCTGCGCGGAGGGGAAAGCCTGGGCGTCATCGGCCCTCGTGGCGGGGTTCCGAGAGGCGGCGCAGGATCTCGTCGAACTTCTCCCGCGCCCGCTCGTCGCCGCGATCGACACCGCGTGAGATCTCGCCGGCCAGCCGGGACAGGTCCTCGAGCACGCGCGTGCGGCTCTCGATGGCCAAAGCCACGGCCGAGTTCGCCTGCGAGGCCCGTTCCAGAGCCGTCGCCGTGGCGCCGGCCTCGCCGATCCGGGCTTCCTGCGCCCGACCCACCTCCCGGTAGAGATGCAGGCAGGCGAAGCCGAGAAGGGCGGCGACGATCCAGCCCGCGCCCTCCTCCGAGAACAGCAGGCGGGCGGCTTCGAGTGCGATCCTGTCCATGGGAATCTCCCCTCCGCTGCCCCGAATGGGCTCACCCATCTGCTCGAAGGCTGTTCGCTCTTTCCAAGCAGGTCCGCGACCTAAGGCGCGCTGGGTGCCCTCTCCTCGCATTCAGGGCGACCGCATATGCCGATTTGCCTGTCAGAAACCCGCTTGCACCACCCCGTCATCCCGGGTCCGCGCCGCGGAGCCCGGGATCCAGAAACACAAGTGATGCAGGACTTTACACTGTCGGCGGCTCTGGATTGCACGCCTCCGGCGCGGCCCTCCGGGTCCGGGCTCGCCTGTGGCGACCCGGAATGACGGCGTGGTATCATATGCGATCGCCCTGCCTTCCAGGAGAGGGCTCGCCAGCGCAGCCCGCGAGATGTGCGGATGTCGCAGCCCTCGGTCCACGGAACGCAGCTTAGGCCGGGGACACCGCGCCCTGTCCCGCCCGCAGGGCATCGAGGGCGGGGGGCAGGGTGTTGCCGGTCGCGGCCTCCTCATCGAGGGGCAGGCTGCGGAAGACCTTCTCCGCGAGACCCTCCGCCCCGCCCGCCGCCGTCACCAGCCAGGCCGGCGCCTGGTCGAGGGCCCGTTGAACCGCGCGTGCGATCACGGCCGAGCCCACCGGCACCGACAGGGTCCGTCCGCGTACGGCGCCGGCCACGGCATTGATCGCGTAATCGCCGACATTGCGCACGAGACGCTCGACCAGGGTGGTCGTGATCAGAACCTGCAACGGGCCGGCGATCCGTGCCAATGCGGCGGTCGCCGCGGTGATCGCCAGGGGCGCCAGGAAGGCGGTGACGATCTGGGCGAGGGCGATCGCGGCATCGCCCCAGGGCAGGAGGATGGCGGCTTCCGCCGTCGCCGCCATGCAGGGCGAGGCGGCGCAGGAGGAGAGCAGCACGGCAAGGCCGCCGAGGACGAGGAACGAGGGTTTCATGACGATCTCCGGGATGCGGCGGGGGAGCGGGCTTTTCGGGATCAGGCCCCCGGGCCGAACAGGGCCCGGAGGGACGCCGTGAACCGAGCCCAGGCACTGGCGGGCGCGACGCTCCGCTGCGGCGGCGCGGTCCGAATCGAGGGCGTGCGGGGGAGGGGGCGGCGCTCGGAGCCGACGGCCGGGCCCGTCAGGAGTCCCGGCCCTGCTTCGGGTTGCTCCCGCGCCGGGCTCGCGGGCAGTGGGGTCGTCTCGGCCGGGCGCGGGATGACGGCGGGATCGGTGGAGCGGGCGCGCGGCAGGGATGCCGCGTAGGGCGTGCGGAACTGGTCGTATTCGGCCCTCCGGCGCGGGATCAGGGAGGCGGGCCGGTTCCACATCAGGATCGCCTCGGCGGCCCCCGCGCGGTCCCCGGCCTTCAGGCGGCGCACCACGGTCGAGCGCCGGAACGCGCCTTCGCCGATGTTGAAGCAGAGGGAGACCAGGGCATCGAAGGCATGGTCGGGTAGATCGCTTGGCACCGCCGCCTCGACGGTGCGCACGAAGCGGCCGACATCGCGGGCGAAGACGGCGTCGCATTCCGCCGCGGTCAGACGCAGGCCCTGGGTCACCGCGGGCGGCCCCGCCGCGCTGGTATGGCCGATTCCGATGGTCCAGATGCCGACGGAATCGCGATAGGCGTCGAGGCGGCGGCCTTCGCGGGCGACGAGCACGGCACTGCCGATGGCGCTGAGGTCCATGGTTCACTCCGGGTCTGGAACGGGGGAGAGGCGTCGTCCGGCGACGCGCGATCCGGGAGGGCACCGCCTCCCGGGCGGTTCAGGGCACGGAGAGGCCCCAGAACGTCGTGTCGGCGGCGAGGATGCCGCCCTCGGCGCCGGTGAATTGCGCGAACACCTCCACGGTGTCGCCCGCTGCCAGGGCGAGGGTCGCCGTGAGAGCGAGGGTCGAGACGCCGTCGACCAGGCCGGTCACGCCCGCCCGGTGGCGCGGGGACGCCGCGCCGTTGCGGTAGAACCGGGCCTGGAGCGCGGTGGGCGCGGCGTTGCCGCTTTTGCGGAAGGCGAGGCCCGCGCCGAACGTGTAGGTGCCGGCCTCGGGGGCGACGAACCGGTTCGTCGCGGGCACGAACGCGCCCTGGTCGTTCACCTCGGCGGTGTTGAACGCCACCTTCGCCCAGGCGCCCGCCGGAATCGTCATGTCGGCGGCCATGGCGGCTGCGAACCGGGGCAGGTCGGTGAGGCGGGACCAGCGCGTCCCGTCATAGACCTTGAACGCGGTGGCGGTGCCGTCGAACAGGATCTGCCCGGGTGCGAGCCCTGCGCTCGGCGTGCCGGTGCGGGGGATGAGTTCGAGGGCGCCGTTGCCCCTGAACTTGACCACGGACCGGCGTGACCTCGTGCCGATTTCCGTCGTCTGGAAATCGACGAACGTGCCCTGCGCCGTGGCGGTGAAATCCTCTTCGGCGACACCGTTGAAGGTGACCATGTAGCCGGAGAACCCGCCCGCCGCATGGTAGCCACGGCCGAAGAAACCGAAGAATCGGTCTCCCGCGAGGATGCCCGTCGGGGCGGCCGGGGTGCCGCGGGCGATGCGCGTCGTGATGTTCACCACCGGCGCGCCCAGGCTGTAGGATTCGAGCTGGATCAGGGCGGCACTCGACGAGCCCGAGACGGAGATCGGAGCACCCGGCACCGGGCCGCCCGGCGACGCGGCCGAACCGAAACCGACGAAGCCGTTATTCGCCTGGGCCCGCCAGGCATGGGCCCAGTTCGTCCCATCCGCCGAGACTTTCACGGACAGGCCATCGTCGGCGATCAGGCCGATCTCGGCGCGCGCCGAGAATCCGGTCTGGAGCAGCAGCGACAGGACGTTGGCCGTGGCCGCCTTGTTCAGGGCGAAGCGCAGGTCGCCGGTGCCGCCCTCCGCCGTGCCGCGCGCCGTCCACAGGGCCTTGTTGAGCTTGGCCGCGAACGGGTTCTCCGCATCCGCCTCGGTGCCGAGGCCGAGCAGGGCGAGGCTCTGCAGGGCCGAGATCGTGCGGGAGAGGGCGATCCAGGCGGCTCCGTCGAAACGGTAGAACGCGTCCTCGTCGGCCAGATAGGCGAGCCACCCGGCCCTCGGCGGGAGGCCGTTCCAGACGCCGTCATGGAAATGGACGATGTGGCCGGAGAGGCCGGTCCAGGCGCCGGTGGGCGCAGCGCTGGCGACGAGGTAGCGGTCTCCCTCGGTGGGCGAGGAGGGCGGGGATGTCAGGTCCTTGTCGAGGCAGGCGAGTTGCACGAGGGTATCGAGGGCCGCCAGGGCCTCGTTATGGGTCACGTGCTTTCCCGCCTGCCCCGCCGCGATCAGCGGCAGGGCGAGGTTGGCCGTCATCTGCGACATGGTGGAGCTCCGGATCGGTGGGCGCTCAGGCGGAGCGCACGGGCAGGATGGCGCGGCGGCCGGGGCCGGGGCCGGTGAGCGCGCCGATCTGGGCGACGCTCACGTCGAGGTGGGTCTGCGTCGCGCCGAAATCGGCGCTCTCGTCGGAGCCGAGGTAGAGGAGCACCGGCTCGGTCGTCCGGGCGGTCCGGAGGGTCGATCCGTCCGGCGCGTGGATCGCGACCTCGTAGGTCTCGCCCGCCTCGTCATGCGGGATCTCCACCGGCTCCCAGCCATCCGCGTCCCGCCGCGCCCGTCGGATCCAGGCGAGCCGGATCCCGTCCGCTTCGCGGCGCGCGGTCAGGTGCACCGGCGCGAGGGGGCGGAGCGGCAGCAGCCCTGCGCTCGCCTGCAGCTCCACGTAGCTCGGATCGCCGGGGTCGCGGCCTGCGGGACCGATCCGGTAGCGGAAGGGCCGGCCGGCCTCGTCGAGCCGCTCCACCAGGGGGACGACCGCCCCGTCGTCGAGGCGCACGACGAGGCAGCCGGCCGGATTCGCGCGCCGGCTGAGATCCTCGCTCCCCATCAGGCCGCGCAGCAGGCGGCTGAGGCGGTAGGTGCCGGGCCCGATCAGCTCGGCGCCGGCCGCCGCGATGATCTCGACCCCGCCATCGCTGCCCACCAGGGCGAAGAGGTTGCCGCCCGCCAGAACGTCGCTCTCGGCGATGGAGGAGAGGGCGCCGGCATGGCGCAGGCGCAGATCGAGCCGGGTCCCCTGGTCGAAGCGCCAGAGCGGTCCCGGCGGCAGCGGGGTCAGCGTCTCGCCGAGGCAGGCGGGGTAATCGACGATGCGGTGCAGGCCGAGCGGCCCGTCCGTGCCGGCGGAGCGCCAGACGGCCATCTCACCGGGCCAGGGATCGGCCGAGACGGCGAGATATTGGAGGATGGTCGGGCTGCCCCTGTCCACCGGCAGGTCGAGCACGCGGGCGAAGGGGCGCCCGGCCATGGATGGCGGCGGCCTGTGGGCTTTCCCGTCAGGGCTGCGATAGGCGTCGCGGCGGAACCCCTGGGCCGGGACCGCACGGGTCTCGATCCGCCGCGCGCCGGCGCTGTCGGCGATCCGCACGATCCGGTGGGGGAGCCGGGCGCCGGGCAGGGCCAGGAGGTCGCCCGGCACCAGGTCGATCCGGCGCGGGCTCACCGCGAAACCCGCGCTGTCGCGCCCGGCAATGGCCGTGTCGAGGAGCGCCTCGGCCAGCGCTTCCGCGCTCTCCCGGCGCGTGACGATGGGGGCGTCGGCGTTGCTTTCGCGCCGTCTCAGGCCGGTGGGACGGATCGCCGAGGCGCTGGCTTTCCGGTAATCGGTGCTCTCCCCGTCGCAGAAGCCGAGGGTGAGCGCGCGCGGCAGCTCGGATTCTTCGGCGCGGACGAAGCTGAGCGGCGCCCGGTCCCGCTCCGTCAGCACCAGATCGGCGGCCGCGAGGGCGATCGGGCGCTCGCGGCGCGGGCCGCGAATGTCGAGCCTGCCGCCCACCGCCGAGACGTCGAGCCCGTAGATCCGGGCCAGGGGCTCCAGGGCGCCGCGCGCAGAGATCGGCCGGTCGATGACGTAGCCGTCGAGCCAGGCATCGGCGGTGATCCGGGCCGGCGCGGTGATGCCGAGATCGGCGAGGATCGCGCGGATCAGGCGGTCGAGCTCCAGCCCCTCGATCCGTCCTGTGATCCAATGACCCAGGGACCAGTTCTCCGCATCCGCCCAGACCGTGTCGAAATCCGGGAAGGCCGGGAAGGGCCGCGCATCCCAGCACCAGACGAAGACCGACTCGGCGGCGACCATCGGGCCGCCATAGACGGGCGAGACCGGGTTGTGAGCCGGCTCGAAACCCGACAGCGCCGCATCGAAGCGGGTCAGGATGGCGGTGAGGCCACGGGCCTGGATCAGGTCGTCGCGACGATTGGCCGAGAAGGGCGGCGCGGCGTTCTCGGAGGATTTCGCGTCGGGAAAGACGTTGGGGCCGTTGGTGCCCCTGTCTACGGCGGGCACGCCGATTTCGGTGAGCCAGATCGGCTTGGATCGGGGAATCCAGGCCGTCGTGCCGGTCTCGACCCCGCCGTCCCGCTCACGATGCGGGTTCGACCACCAGGAGACGAGGTCCTTGGCCCGGTAGATCCAGGGCTTGGCCGCCGCGCCGTCGGTGATCGGCGTGCGCCGTTGCGCGCGCCGGTCGACGTCGTCGGCATAGTACCAGTCGAAGGCCTCGCCGGCCCCGAGGCGGCGCTTGAGATAGGCCGTGTCGTAGAGGCTGTCGGTTTCGGCGAGGTCGGCATGGTCCTCGCCGTCGCGCCAGTCGCTGATCGGCGGGTAATAGTCGATGCCTACCGCCGCGATGGCGGGATCGGCGAAGAGCGCGTCGAGAGGAAAGCGCACGGTGGCCCCGCCGTCGCGGACATGGGCGCCGTATTCGGTCCAGTCGGCCGCGTAGACCAGGGCCACGCCGGCCCCGAGGCGGGCGCGCACCTCCTGGGCCAGCGCCGTGAACGCCTCCACCGCCGGATAGCGCCCGGCCTCGCCCCGCACGCGGGTGAGGCTCGGAAACTCGCTGCCGACGATGAAGCCGGAGAGCGAAACGCCGTCGGCCGCCCAGCCGGCGGCGAGGTCGGCGTAATGGAGAAGGAAACGGCGGTATCCGTCCGGGTTCTGGAAGAAGGCCGCGACCTGCGCGGACGCAGCGGCGGTCCCGTCCGGGCTTCCGGGCTGGCCGGGGGCCGGCGCGCAGGTGATGCGGCCCCGCCAGGGATAGG
The DNA here is from genome assembly GCF_031843785.1 of Methylobacterium sp. WCS2018Hpa-22. NCBI lineage: Bacteria > Pseudomonadati > Pseudomonadota > Alphaproteobacteria > Hyphomicrobiales > Methylobacteriaceae > Methylobacterium > Methylobacterium sp. WCS2018Hpa-22. The sequence goes on along the minus strand of NZ_JAVTJA010000021.1, from coordinate 21,824 downwards.
GCGGCTGATGGAGCGCGCCCGCGTCGCGCGGATCGGGCAGGCCGTTGCCGGCGGGCACGTCCATCATCACGAACGGGTAGAGCACGACCTCGAGACCGCGGCGGCGCAACTCGGCGACGAGGCGGCCGAGCCCCGCATCGGAGGGCGTGCCGCCATAGGCCGCACCTCCCATGGGCGCAGTCGAGACCGTTTCCACCTCATCGCGGGTCAGCCCGGCGACGCTCCATGTGTCGCCGAGGGTCGCCTTGTCCGGCCGGTCGACCTTGGGCGTCACCGTGCATCGGCCCGCGCGCAGGTCGCTGCCGAACCAGCTCGCCACCACCGAGACGCGGGCGAGGCGCGGGCACAGGGCCTGGAGCGCATCGAGGGAGGCGGTGACGTCGCTCGCCTCCTGGAACTGGAACCGGTTGGCGGCCCGCGTGGTGCCGAAACCCGCATCCTCGGTGACGAGGCGGGGGTCGAGGCCGAATTCCGTCGAGCCGGGGATGAGGCAGACGGCGCGGACCATCCCGGCGAGCCCCTCCACGGGGCGGATCACCTCGAAGGCCAGCTGCGGCACCCGGTTGCCGAACTCGGCGAGCGCCAGACGCTCGAACACCACATAGGCGAGGCCGCGATAGGCCGGTGCTCGGTCCGCGCCCTCCTTGGCGACGATCAACGGATCGGGCGCCTGGTCGGCCCCACCCCGGTACAGCCGGTAATTCAGGGTGGTGAGGTCGATCTCGCGGCCATCGGCCCAGACCCGGCGGACATGGGCGATCTCGCCCTCGCACAGCCCCACCGCGAGGTCGGCGAAATACGCGTAGGTCGTGGTCACGGTCTTCTGGCCGGCGCCGCCCTTGCCCCCGGACGCGGCGCGCTGGACGCTGGTATTGGCCACTTCCAGCGGGCGCGTCGCCCAGATCAGGGTGCCGCCCACCTTGGCGCGGCCATAGACCCGCTTGATCGGCTCGCCCTCCGTGGAGGACAGCCCGGCCACATCGGTCAGGCGCGGGCCTTCGACGAAGCGCGGCCCGGCCCGCGCTCCGAACAGGGCGCTGTCGATCGCACCACCGGCCACGGCGCCGAGCGTGCCGAGCACGGCCCCGCCGATCGGCCCGCCGAGCGCGGTCCCCAGAGCCGCCCCGGCTGTCTGCAGGATGAGCGTGGCCATGCGGGAGGGCTCCGGGAGGGAGGGGATGTGTTTGCGCGGCCGCTCTCCTTGGCTCGCCATACAAAATCTTGTATAGAGAGGCGTGGCAGAGCGATGCAAAGACGTTGTGTTTGTCGGTAACTCGCTCGATCAGCTCCGGGCGTTTCCGCTTTCGGCTAGGCGCAAGGCTGGACACCAGCTCGACAGAGTGCAGGCGGGCCACGAACCCGATGATTGGAAGCCGATGACTTCAATCGGAGTTGGTGTCCGAGAGATTCGCCTGCACGAGGCGACGGGAGCCTACCGGGTCATCTACATCGCCAAGCTGGCGGACGCCGTCTTCGTCTTGCATTGTTTCAAGAAGGCGACACAGAAAACGAGTCCCAAGGACATCGCGGTCGCCAAAAGCCGCTACGAGACTTTGATCAGGGATATGACACGATGATCGGACAGGCATTTTCGAGCGTCTGGGACGCGATCGAGGACAGTTCGGCCGAGGCCGAAAACATGAAGCTTCGCTCTTCGCTCATGATCGCTTTGCAGAACCACATCGTGGGCGAAGGTTTGAGCCAGACTGAGGCCGCCAAAATTCTCGGTGTGACGCAGCCGCGCGTCTCGGATCTGATGCGTGGCAAGATCGATCTGTTCGCAATCGATTCCCTGGTGAACATGCTGGGCGCGGTCGGTCTTCACGTCGAGATGCGCGTCAGCAAGGCAGCCTGAGTTTCCGAGGTGGGAACGCATTCGGAAACCGGAACACATGCGCCAGGTGACGGCGCCACCATCGCGTGAGGGTGACTTCCGTCACCGCCGCGCCGTCATGGGCGTGGATCATCGTCCCATCCCCGCTCGCGATCGCGCAGTGCTTTGCTGGCAAATGAGAGCGGAAGGCGAAGAGCAGGACGTCGCCTGCTTCCGGTGTGTAGCCGCTCAGAGGATCGCGCACGGCGGCGAGATGGCGGCGGGCGGCCTCCGCCATCGGGTCGCTGCCGGGGAGGGCGGATTCCGCCCATGAGGCCGAATAAGGCGGCGCGGTCTCTGGCTCCGGCCCGAGGAGCCCGCGCCAGATTCCCCGGATCAACCCGAGGCAATCGCAGCCGACGCCCTTGAGCGAGGCCTGATGCCGGTAGGGCGTGCCGATCCAGGCCCGTGCCTCGGCGACGATCCGGTCGGAGCTTGGCATAAGCAAGTCCTTTGCCGGCTCAACGGAACAGGCTGCCGCCGTCGAGGGCGGTACTGGAGCCGGGGATGGCGCTGATGACGAAATCGTTGCCGGGCATGTGGGGGAATCCCTGGAAGTTCACCGCATTGGCGAAGACCGCCGCACAGGTGGAGAGGCGCTTGTCGCAGCCGGCCGTCAGGGTGAACCGGTCCCCGGCGGCCATGGCGCGGGGCGGCTCCTGCCAAAGTTCGATCCGGACGCCGCCCTCGGCCTGCCGGTGCGCCCGAACGTCGTTGGCGAGGCCGGCATTCGCGCCCGAATCCCAGCTGAGCCGTCCGCCCGTGAAGGTGCCCTCGGCGAAAATCCCCGCCAGGGTGGCTGGCAGGTCGCCCGGTGTCGCCGGCGCGAGAACGGTCCCGGTGGTGCGGTAGCGCGGATCGGCGAGGTCGACGCGGCAGCGTGCATCGCCGAGATCCGCCCCGCAGGTGGCGCGGAAGGTCCGGCCGCGCTCCTCGTCGAGGCGGTCCATCAGCCCGCGCAGTTCCGCCACGAAGGCGGTGCCCGCCCGGCGGATCTCGCCGATGGTCCCGACATCGAGGAGGAGGCGCGTCGCCGGATCGGTCCAATCCACGAGCCAGGTCTCGATGCCGGCCGCGTCGTAGAGTCCACCCGCCACGTCCGCGTCGGCGATGCCGAGCGAGGTCAGCGCCCCGGCGACCTCGCCGCCGCCCACCGCGAAGCCGAGCTCCGCGCTCGCCTCGGCGGCCTCTAACCCCGAGCGCGCGGCAAAGGTGATGCCGGAGAAGGCGAGGTCGCGGTCATGGTCGGTGAAGCCGAGGGTGAGGCCATCGCGCCGGGTCAGAGACCAGCAATGGCACAGGGTGGTGGACCCGCCGGCGAGATGCGCGGCGAGGGCGGCGGGGATGTCGCGCATGAATCCAAGCTCCGGTCAGGGCACGATCTCGATGAGCGGCACGTTCGGGATCTCGCCGGCGCTGAAGGCCTGGAGGTCCACGCTGAGATCGTCGGTGTCGAAACGGACGGGCACGTCGAACCAGAACCCCGCCGTCACCGGCGCGCCCGGGGCGGGGGCCGTCGCCAGGGTCACGAGGCCCGTGGTGCCGTCGCAGGTGAAGGAAGAGGCCGGCCGCTCGACACCGGCCACCGCCACCCGCACCGTCTCCGCCACCGGCTTGGCGATGAGGCGGCGATAGGGCAGCGGCCCGGTGCCGTAGGTCTTGGCGAGGGCAAACACCCGCGTCGCGCCGTCGCCGAGGCCGAGAGGCTGGTCGCCCGGCCCCACCGCCTGGCTCGGCGGCCCCGAGCGATGGTCGATCCGGTCGCGATAGCGGAAGCCGTAGAGGCGCCCGCGCCGTTCCTCGAAGAAGGCCAGGACCGCGTGCAGGGCGTCGAGGGTGCGGATGCCGAGGCCCGCATCGTAGCGCCGCCGCGAATCGGCCCAGCGGCTGTTGCGGTGCTCGCGCCCCGAGGCGAGGGTCACGATTTCGGTGAGCCGGCTCGGCCCTCCGCTGCCGCGCAGGGCCACGTCGAGGGGAAAGCGGACCTCGTGGAAATCACCGGCCATGACGCGCCTCCCCGGATGGTGTTCAGGATGCCGTGGTTGTTCAGGATGCGCGCCGGCCCCGCGTCGTTCTCGCTCAGGACGCGCGCCTTCCGCGCGCTACGGCGCGGGCGAGGGCGGCGGCCACCTGCGCCTCCGAGCGGCGGAAGCTCTCCGCATCCGGCGTCGCGATATGGACGGTGACGGAGACCGGCTGCCCCGAAGCGCCACCGGCGACCCCGAGCCGCCCGTCGCTGCCGCGCGCGAGGGGCAGGATCGCCTCCGGCCCGGCCTCGCCCATCAGGCCCGTCCCGTCGCGCATCGGGAAGTAGGTGGGGGCGGCCACCACGCCGCCGCTGGCGAAGGGGCGCACCCGGCCTCCAGCGATCACGCCGCCCTTGGCGAAGGCCGCGCTCGATGCGCCGGAATTGATGAGGCTCTTCACCAGGGATTCGATGCCGCCCTTCACCGGATCGAGGACGGCCTTGCCGGCCATGCCGGCGAGCTTGGTGACGAGGGATGTCAGTGCCCCATCGAGCTGCTTGGCCGGGCCGACCGTGCTGATGAAGGCCTTGCTCAGGCTGTCGCCGAACTTCTGGGCCAGATTGTCCAGGGTGCTCAACTGCTTGGTCCGCGCGGCGATGGCGCGGTCGATCTCGGTCTCGGCCATGGTCGGCTCCTGTCATCCGCTTTTCAGGGGCTCGGTTCTCCCCGCCCCATCCTATCCATCGACCTCATCCTGAGGTGCCGCAGCGCAGCGAAGGCCTCGAAGGAGGGCTCCAGAAGCCGCAGAGGGGGCTGGAGGGCTCCTTCGAGGCGGCTATCGCCGCACCTCAGGAGGAGGTGGTTTTTTGGAAAAGAGGTCCCTCATAGGCAGCGCGGCTCTCGGGGAGCCGGGCTTCATCGAAGGCCGAACCACGTCACGACGGGTCGGGATAGGCATTCATCAGCCGCCGCAGGTCGGCGGCGCTGGCCGCGTCGCGGCGGCTAGAACCTCCGAGTGCGGCCATCAATTCGCGGGGCGTCGCCGCCCAGAAGTCGCGCGGGCTCCAGCGCAGGGCGTTCAGGCCCAGGGCCATGGCCTCGTCCCACGGGAAGGCGGAGGGAGCCTCCGGCCCGATCCCGCCCGTGGGGCTCAAGGGTCCGGCGTCTCGGCCCCGAAGGCGGCGGCCAGGGCCTCGCCGAGGGCCGTCGCGATGGGCTCGATCCCGCCGGAGAGCGGCAGCCGCGCCACCGCCCCGTCGTCGAGATCGTGGCCGCCGCCGCGCAGGGTCGCGCCGAGGAGCGCGATGAGGTCGCGGCTGGCGAGGCGGCCTTCGGCGAAGCGGCCCGCCAGGCCAGTGAGATCGGTGGCGCCGAGCGCCTCCTCCAGTTCGGCCAGGGCTCCCAGGGTGAGGCACAGGGTGTAGCGCCGGTCCCCGATCGCGACGGAGACCTCTCCGCGCCTGCGGTTCGCCATCATAGGCTCGTAAAGGTCAGGGGCCCGGCCGACTCGAGGGCCATGTCGAAGGTCACCTCGCCGGCATGGTCGCCGCGATATTCGAGGCTGGTGATCTGGAACAGGCCCTGGATTGTGCCGAAGGCCGGCACCACGATCTGCAGCGTGTCGATGCTGCCGTCGAAGAACATCTGGCGCAGGCGCGTATCGGAGGCCTCGTCGCGAAAAACGCCCGAGCCCGAGACGGCCGCGCGGCGCACCCCCGCCCCGGCCAGCAGCTCGCGCCAGCGCCCGACGGATTCGGCCGAGGTCACGTCCACGGTCTCGGCGTTGAAGGCGAGCTGCCGGGCGCGCAGGCCGGCCACCGCAGTGAACCCCGTGCCCTCGCTGATCCGGATGAGGAGGTCCTTGCCTTTCTGGGCACTCATGGGGTCGCTCCTTAAAGCGGGTTAGCAAGAGAGGTCGCCGGTTCTGCGGGGCAGAACTCGCTCAGGAGGCCGGCAGCCGCTCGGTGACAGCCTGGAGGGTGAGGATGGCGCGGGTCTCGCCGCTGCGCTCGTCGCGGGCGCAGGCGAGGGATTCGACCCGCAGGACCGACAGCGCATGGCCGGCGGGAGAGAGCAGCGCCTCGTGCAGCAGGGCGGCGGCCCGGCCTGCAGCCTCGATGGCGCCGCGGCTGGAGCCGGGCCTGGCGAAGAGGATCAGCCCGATCCGATGGGTATGGCGCAGCGCGCCGTCGACGGAATCGTCCCGCATCTCGGCGGGTCCGAACAGCGCGTAGACGGGTGCCGCGCCGCGTGGAGGCTCGTCATGGATGCGGACTGCGCCGCCCATGAGCCGGCCGAGCTCCGCGTCGCCGCCGAGGACGGTGAGGATGGCGGCCCGCAGGGCGAGGAGCGGGTTGGCCGGAAGGGACAGGGCGTCGCTCATGTCAGGCCCCCCGTCGTGTCGATCAGCTCCTCGACCTCGCAGACGAGATCGCGCCCGCGCCCGTCGGGATCGCCCGCCGCGCGGATGGCGAAGCGGCGCGAGCCGGAGACGAGCCGCATGGCGGGCGTCACGTCCGCCCGGTAGGCGAGGCGGATGCGGTGGGTCGCCACCGCATCCGAGCGGCCGCCGCGCATGCGCTCGGCATGGCCGGTGGAATCCAGCGTGCCCCACAGGAGCGGGCCGGCCACGAACCGGCGAAGGTGCCCGCCGAACCCGTCCGGGTCGTCGACGAAGCGTTCGAGCACGTAGCGGCGTCGCCGCGCGCCGATGGGCGGGTGCGTCATGGCAGAGCTCCGGACGGTACGGTTAGAGGCGCATGCGCCGGTGCGGCGCGACGAGCGCCTCCACCATCGGGGTGAGGGTCACCGGCAGGTCGCCCCGGTTCTCGAACCCGTGCGCCGCCACGAGCCGGATCGCCTGGGCGAGGGCAGGAGGGATCGGCGGGCCCGATCCGCCATACCCGGCATCGACCTCGATCAGGGCGGCGGCCCGGTACAGGGAGGGAAGGGCGGGCGAGACGATCAGCCCCGGCGCTTCCACCGTGTCCGGCGCGAGGCGGACGAGGCCGGGGGCAAAGTCCGTGACGGTGCCCGTCGCATCCACCGAGCCGGCGCTCGCCAGGGCGACGAGGGGGCTCAGGGGAAGGGGCACGAACCGGTCCCGGGGCCAGGCCGTGAGCATCACCCGGTAGCGTCCGGGCGCCAGGATGCGCCGCGTCGCGAGCTCCACCATGGCGCGGGACGAGGCGATCAGGCCCTCCACCAGCGCATCCTCCGCATCGTCGTCGGGGTCGAGCCGCAGGTGGGCGCGCATGTCGGCCAACGTGACCGGCTCGACGATGGCGGCATCGACGCGTATCGGGATCATCGTCGTCTCCGGGGGGGACGGTGAAGGGGATGGGCGGAATGGATCTCGACATGCGGTCTGCGGGCATCGCGCTGCTGCTCGGCCTCGCCGCCGCGCCGGCCGGTGCCGTGGTCGGCGGCCGGGAGGCGCCGGATTCGGCCGGCTCGGCCGTGATGGTGCTGTCCTCGAACGGCGGCGTGTGCACCGGCATCGTCGTGGCGCAGGATTCGGTGCTGACGGCGGGCCATTGCGTGGCGGCGGGCCCCCGCCAGGGCGGCGCGGAGCACCGGGTGCATTTTCGCGACGAGGCGGGCCAGCCGGTGCTGGTCGATCTCGCCGCCCGCGCGGTTCATCCCGGCTACGACGCCGGCGCCATCGCCGGGCGTCGGCGCTCCATCGATCTGGCCCTCGTCCGCACCGCCACGCCGCTTCCCGGCCGCTTTCGCCCCATCCCGTTGAGCGCTGCGCTGCCGCGCGCCGGCGAGAGCCTCGTCCTCTCCGGTTACGGGGTGTCGAAACCGGGCGAGCCGCGCACCACCGGCACCTTCCGCAGCGCCGTCCTCCCCGTGGTCGAGCCCTATGGGCAGAGCCGCATCCTGGTCTGGATGAAGCCGTCCGGCGGCGCATCCGGCGCTTGCCAGGGCGATTCCGGCGGGCCGATCGCGGATGCGCCCGGTGCGCCGCCGCTGGCCGTCTCCGCCTGGGTCGGGGGCGGGGCCTGCGGTAGCATCTCACAAGGCGTCCTGCTGGGGCCGCAGCGCGACTGGATCGACCGGACCCTCGCGGGCTGGGGCCGCTCCGCAGGCTGGTCCACCCCCTGACGCCGCTCTGCCTCAGCGACGGAACCGGAGCTTGGCCGAGGGATTGCCTTACGCTAGGCTTCATTCCAGGGACGTCCGGGGCTCATGCCGGGCGCGGGAGAGACACGATGTTCACGACCGCGCTGCGAAGGGTCGCCGTCACGGCGCTGGTCGGTCTCGTCCCGGCTCCGGCGCTCGCCGTGATCAACGGCGAAGTCTCCCGTGATCCCAATGGTTTGCGCGCCTCGGTGGTGCGCATCGAGAGCACCCAGGGCGAGATCTGCTCGGGCACGCTCATCGGTCCCGATCTCGTCCTCACCGCCGCGCATTGCGTCATGCACCAGGCCGGCTACAGCGTCGTTGCCGTCGACCGGTCGTTCCGCCAGCGCCGCATCTCCGCCATCGCGGCGTCGATGCACCCCGATTTCGTGCCCGGCACCACGCCGGAGGATCAGCCGGGCATCGATCTGGCCCTGATCAAACTGTCCGAGCCGTTAGGGGCGGATTTCCAGCCCCTCGATCCGCGCGGCGGCGGGGCCATCGGCACGGGTGAGTCGGTGGACATCGCCGGGTTCGGCGTCGTGGCCGAGAATCGTCGCAACACCGCCCGCACCCTGCGGCAGGCGCATCTCGTCTCCATCGGCTCACTCCAGGTCGCCAACACGGTCACGGTGGTGACGGACCGGCGTAAGCTCGCCGAAACGGCGGGAGCCGGTGCCTGCCTCGGCGATTCCGGCGGGCCGATCCTGCGCGGTGGTCCGGGCGGCTACCAGATCGTCGGCGTGGTCAGCTGGTCGAGCGGCGCCATGCGCCAGGACAAGCGTGCCCGCACCGCCTGCGGCGGCTTCACGGCGGTGACCCCGACGGGCCAGCATGCCGGCTGGATCACCTCCCGCGCCGCCGAGATGGCCCAGCTCTCCCCGAGCGAAGCCCCCGCGAGCTTCCGCCGCTCCAACCGCTCCGATTGGATGGCGCGGCCGGGTCGGCGATGAGGGGCGGAGCGTCGATTCTCTTCACAATCGGCGTTCGTTCGTCGGCGTCATGCCTTGAAACGAGCCTCCCGGACGCGCTCAACGGAGGTGGGCTTTGAGGGCGGACGGCCTCGGCCGTCACCGGTCTAGGTGGCCTCGCCGGGCGCAGTGCCTGTCCTCGGCGCTCCGCAGCCCTCCGGCTTTGGATCAGTTGTGACCGTTCTGCGTCCAATGGATATTGGCGTCCAAGATGGACTCGTTCTCCGAGTGCAGACGCTCAGCTGATCCCGCGATGTGCTGAGCCACCACTTGGTGAGCGGTCTCGGCAGGAATCCCCGCTCGTGTCAGGTGCTCGACGAGCCGCGCACTGGCCTCCTGTGATGCGACGTGCTGCGCCTTCAGGTAGGCGATCGGGCTTACGGCTGACATTTGCGGCTCCATGCTGGGTTGCAGGGCTGAACGTCTCGGAGCGTCCCTGGCAATGGTGACGATGGGTATCTGAAAATCACAACCGGGCGTACCATCCACGGTTCGCATGAGATAAGCGAATAATCGGTTAAATCATTCTTTCGATAGCGCCGTTTGGTTCGTGGCGATAGAGGAAAAGTTCCTTCTCCTCAACATCTTGCCCTCTGGTGACTCGCATCCGACGCGAATGTCAGGGTAGCTCCCCGGCGATGCGCCACACGGGATGTCGCGTCGCTTCAAAGGATTCGAGAGATGCGCTTGCGGAGGCTGCCATGACACGCATAGGTAGCATTCACGCGTCTCCCTTCGAATTGCAAGTGCGCTACGATGTCAGCCTCGCTCAGTGTCGGCACAATTGTCGCGCGCATTTTCCCCAACGGAACGCGCTCCTTCTTTTCGGACAAAGGACATGAGGGATGGCCTGCCGTGCCGGACTACCCGGCGGATCTGTTTGCCGTCGCCGCCTATCTGCTGGAGACGGCGGGCGCCTACCACTATCTCGTGCCCCGAGACGAACCTGCGAATTGGAGTGCGTCGGCCCTGCTGATGGACCTCGACGAGCATGCCGAATGGGTGAAGTCCGGGCAGACGTGGATGGACCATGCCGCCGTTCCGGAACTGGTGACGCGCTTATGGAGCGAGGTCGGTAAATGTGCCGGCCACCCGGTGTTCGTCGAGCATCGCCCTCATGCGCCCCCTGCCGAGTGGTGGCTTCCGGCCATCGGTCTCCTCGTCATCGCAGACGAAGCCTGTGCCGATCTCGGATACGGAACGACCCGCGAGGTCGTCCCTTCCGGGAGCGCGGCGACAAGCTGGGTCTACGATGCCTGGTACAGCTCGCAGGAGCAGATCTACCGGAGCCTGCTGGAGAAGGCCGGAGGCGAGGCGCAAGCCCACATCACGTACTTTCCCCAGCACTCGACCGTCTGCATGCAGGCCGATCCAGACGTGGTCTGCGTTCAACCCAAATCGCGCACGCCTCCGATGGGCTGCACGCTCCGGACCTTCAGTCACAACCTCGCGACGCTCCCGCCTCGCGGGATTGTCCGTGCGTGCTGGCAACGGCCGCCCGGGCCGCTCGGATCCGACGACAACGACGCGCTCAACCTGTTGCTCATCCCGTACCCGTTCCAGGTCTCGGCCCAGTGGTTCCAGGGGCATGTTCGCTTGACCCCCGAAGAGGCCGACAGGTCGGCTGTGACGAATACGTTGCCCTGGGGGTGGTTCGAGCTTCAGCAGCAATGGTTGAATGAGCCCACGCAGCTGGAAGGAAAGACCCGGCGCGACCTTCTGATCGACTTCACGGTCAAGCTCATCGAACGCTCGATGGACGATGTCGGCCGTCTCCACGGCGTGGTCTTTCCCGAGCTCGCGCTCGACTGGCCGATCTACGAAAGGATCGTCGAGGCTATCGCCACCCGCTTTCCATCCATCGAATTTCTGGTCGCGGGATCGAGCATGAACTGCAAGGGTGAGGTCGCGAATGTCGCGCTCTCGAGCGTGTTCAAGGCAGACAATCCCGATTGGTTGGCGCGCACGATCACGACCAGTCGTTCGAAGCACCATCGCTGGCGCCTCGATGAATCGCAGATCTCGACCTATGCCCTGGCCTCCGCCCTCGATCCTCGCGTGACGTGGTGGGAGAAGACCATGGTCCCCAAGCGCGAAATCCACGTGAACGTATTTCGCGAAGCATCGACGTTTACGACGATGATCTGCGAGGACATGGCCAGGGTCGATCCCTGCCACACCGTCCTGCGTTCCATCGGCCCGAGCCTCGTCTTCGCGCTGCTCATGGATGGGCCGCAGGTACCGGAGAGATGGCCCGCACGCTACGCTACCGTGCTGGCCGACGACCCTGGGTCGTCCGTCCTCACCTTTACGTCTCTTGCCTTGATCGAGCGTGCGAACCGTACCGGACGCAAGGACGGGTCCCGGTCCGTGGCGTTGTGGAAGGAAGATACGGGGCGAACCGTAGCAATCCCCTGCCCGGAAGGACATCATGGCGTCGTCCTGACACTGTCCGGATATCGCACCACGGAAGCCACGTTCGATGGACGGCAGAACCGCGACGGGCGGGCATGGCGATTCCACGGTCAGCAGCCCGTCAAGCTCCGCCCGGTCGAATCCGGTGACGAGGCGATGATCGCCCTCGTCACCGGGGTAACGTGAGAATCGCGCTCATTCCCCTTGGCAGCCACGCGCGTCGGACGGCCTTATGGCTCAGTCGTCACCGCACGACCATGAGGCAGAGGCTGGTCGCGCCCGGTAGACGGCGCGACCAGCCTCTGCCGCCTCACGCAAATTTCAGCAGCTTGATCGCGTCGAAATCCTGCACGCCGCCGCCGACGCGCTTGGTCGTGTAGAACAGCACGTAGGGCTTGGCCGAGTAGGGGTCGCGCAGGACGCGCAGGCCGGCGCGGTCCACCACGAGATAGCCGCGCTTGAAGTCGCCGAAGGCGATGGACAGGCTGTTGGCCGCGACATCCGGCATCGCCTCGGCCTCGGCCACGGGGAAGCCGAGGAGGGTCGCGATCCTGTCGGCCGAGACCGGCGGCTGCCACAGGTAGTTTCCGTCGGCATCCTTCATCTTGCGGATCGTGCTCTGGACCTTGCGGTTCATCACGAAGCTGGCGTTCTGGCGGTAGCCGGCCCGCAGGGCATAGACGAGGTCGAACAGCACGTCGGACGAATTGGCGCTGGGGAAGGCCCCCGCCGCGCCCGTGGCGACGAAGCCGAGCTTGCCCGGTACCCAGGCGGAATTCTCGACATTGTCCACGCTGAGGAAGCCGCGCGGGCGGCTGACCCCGTTGCCGGTGACGAAGGCGACGCTCTCCTGTTCGGCGAAGGCGGTCTCCACCTCGTCGGCGAGCCAGGCGTCGATATCGACGATGGCGTCGTCGAGGAGCGTCTGGGTCGCCGCCGGCATGGCGTAGAGCTCCATGGCCGGGAAGCTCAGTTCAGAGAGGGACGGAGCGTCGGTCTGCGGCCGCGCCGCGGTCTCGGCGACCCAGCCCGAGACCGCATCGGTGGTGGAGACGGCGCGCTTGTAGAGCCCGCCCGAAATGGTGCGCACCGTGGCGAGCGCCCGGATCGGCGAGAGGTTGGCGAGCCGCTTCAGCACGTCCCGCTCGATGGCCTGCGGCACGAGATAGCCGCCATCGGGGCCGGAGCCGGCCGAGAGCGCCTTCTCCTCCAGGCGCTTCAGCCCGCCGCTCTCGCCCGCCCGGACATACAGGTCGAAGGCGGCCTTGTGCTCCACGGAAGCCGGGTCCGGACGGGTCGGCCCATCACCACCCAGGGGCGGACGGCGGCCGTCCAGGGTCAGGCGGTCGAGGCGGGTCCGCGTCGAGTCGAGGGCCGCGTCGATGCGGGCGAGCTTCTCCTCGGTGAGGACATCGCCCGAGCGGCGCCCCTCGAGTTCGGCGAGCCGGCCGTCATTGGTCTCCTTGAAGGCCTCGAAGGCGCGGGAGAGTTCGCCCATGGCGGCGCCGATTTCGGCGTCGGAGGCGGGGCGCGCCGCTTTGTTTTCCAGAAGGGCGTGGTTTTCCAGAAAGCCGTGCGGATCGGCCTTGGTCTCCGGGGCGCTCGGCGAAACGTGAACACTCATGCGAACCTCGTCTGCTGGGTGAAGGGGGAAGGGGCGGAGGCCGTCCGGGGGGACGGCGCGCCACGCGGCGCGAGCCGGTGCGCGAAGGCGCGCAACTCGCGGGCGAGGGGCGTCACCGTCCCGTCCGGCGCGGCGGCGCGGGCGCCGGGCAGGTGCGGGAAGGTGACGAGGGAAATCTCCCAGAGGTCGATGGCGAGCAGGCGGCGCAGGCCGCCGCGCTGCGGGCTCGACCGCAGGGTGCGAAAGCCGATGGACAGACCGTCGAGGCCGCCCTCGCGCATCAGCGCGTCGACCTCGCGCCCGCGCTGGACGGCGAGGTTGATCAGCCCCTCCACCCGCAGGCCGCGCGCATCCTCGCGCAGGGAGAGCCACCGCCCGATCGGCTCGGCCGGATCGTGCTGGAACAGCATCCGCACACCCGCGGCCCCGCGCTCGCCGAGGCTCGCCGCGAAGGCGCCGGCGGACACGACGTCGTTGCCGAGATCGGGCACGTCGAACAGGCTGGCATAGCCGGTGAAATAGCCGTCCATGGCGGGCTCCCGAAGGGTGGGGTGACTGGGGTGAGGCGGTGGGATATCCTCATCATGCCGAGGATATCCCGGAGGTGCGTGTGCCGCTCTACATCAAGGACGACGAGACGGCGGGCCTGGTGGTGAAGCTCGCGAAGGCGTCCGGCGTCACCAAATCCGAGGCCGTGCGCCGGGCCGTCACAGCCGAACTGAACCGCCTGACCCCTCCGGTGCCGCTGCGCGAACGCCTCGCCGCCTTGAGGGCCCGTCATCCGCTGCCGAAGCCCACGGGGCAGGCCGCCGACAAGGCCTTCTTCGACGACCTGAGCGGAGAGTGACGCTCTTCGTCGATGCCTCCGCCCTGATCGCGATCATCGCCGGCGAGGCGGAGGCCGACGCGTTCGCGGATATCCTGGAGACCGATCCCGACAGGCTGTGTTCGGCGCTCTCGCTCTGGGAAACCATCGCGGGCCTCGTGCGCAGCTACGCCTTCACGGTCGAGGCGGCCCGCGAACGGGTTCGCCTGACTTGCGAGGAGGCGGAAATCCGCCTCGTTCCGATTGCCGGGCGTGAGTTCGAACTCGCCGTCGAAGCCTATGAGCGCTTCGGCAAGGGCCGGCATCCGGCGTCCCTCAACATGGGCGATTGCCACGCCTATGCCTGCGCGAGAGCCCATCAGGCGGTCCTGCTGTTCAAGGGCGAGGATTTCACCCTCACGGATATCGTTCGGGCCGGACCTTCCGGATAAGCCACCGGCCGGTCGACGTGACACCCGAACCGTCGCGCCCCGATCGAGACGATGGTCCGGGTTGGCAATATCCGCCCGGGTACACCAAGATTTCGCTTTCCTGATCGCAGATCAGTGACATTATTCGACTTCGATCGACTGCGAATCGGAAACGGGGGATCATCATGAGCTTGAGCATTAAGCTATGCATCGCATCCGTTCTGCTGTGCCTGCTTGGTCCGATCCCGGCCTCGGCCGCGGATCCCACTGCCGATGCCCAGGCCGCGGCGGCCCGCTGGGACAAGACCTACAATTCCGGCGACATGGACGGCCTCAAGGCCCTCTACGCCACCGATGCGATGGTGATCCCGAAGGGCGCAGCGGTGTCCGGCGCCGACAAGATCGGCGCCTTCTTCGCCGGGCTGAAGGCGAAGGGGTTCGAGGAGCACGCGATCAAGGTCAATTCGGCGCAGATGAAGGGGGACGTTCTCCTCGTCACCGGGCGCTGGTCCATGTCCGGCCCCGGCGAGGGGGGCGCGAAGAAGACGTTCGAGGGCAACTGGGTCAACGTCCTGGAGCGCGAGGGCAAGGACTGGCGCACGGTGCTGCACACCTGGAACTGACGAACCTATAACGCCGTCCCGTAGCCCACGGCCTCGCGTTTCTCCGCCTCGGTGAGGAAGTCCGCCGCCTGGACCCGGCGCCAGAGCGATTCCCGCTCCGGCGCCAGGGCCTCGATGGCGTCGAGATCGGGCTCCAGGCGGGCGGGGCCGAAGGCGGGCTCCAGCCATTGGGCGAGACTCTCGGCGGTGCGGCGCGCCAGCGGGATCACCGTCTGCCGGTAGAAGGCGCGGTTGGCCTCGGCGTAATTGGCGTGGGTGTTGTCGCCCGCGAGGCCCAGCAGCAGGGGCGGCACGCCGAAGGCCAGGGCGATCTCGCGGGCGGCGGCGGCCTTCGCCTCCACGAAATCCATGTCCTTCGGCGAGAGCGAGAGCGGCTTCCAGTCGAGGCCGCCCTCCAGCAGCAGCGGCCGGCCGGCATTGGCCGCGCCCTGGTAATTCGCCTCCAGCTCGCCCTTGAGGCGGGTGAATTGCGCGTCGCTCAAGGTCGCACCGGTGGAGGTGGCGTAGACCAGCGCCCCGGAGGGCCGGGCGGCATTGTCGAGGAGCGCCTTATTCCAGGCCCCGGCGGCGTTGTGGATGTCGAGCGCCACCGCCGCCGCCTCCATCGGCGACAGGCCGTAATGGTCGTCGGCCGGGTGGAACAGGGTGAGGTGGAGGATCGGCGGCACGCCCTCGCGGGTCTGGTCGTGCCGCAGGACCCGCCCGCCGACGGTATGGTCGTAGGCGATGGGCCATCCGTCCGGGCCCGGCACCACCCGCATCCGGTCCGGACGCAGAGCGTGGAGTTCGCGCGGGGTGCCGTCGAGGCTCAAGGCTTCGAGATAGGCGTTCCCCGAGACCATGAGGTGGCCGTAGAGCGTCTCCAGCAGGCGGGCGCCGCCCTCGCGGGCATTCGGCCGGGCAAGCAGCGCGAGGAGCGGATGCGGCCCGGCCCGGTCCGTCAGCACCAGGGGCAGCGCCGCGGCGGCCTCCGCCACCAGCCGCACCGCCCGGTGGACGATGGCGTTGCGCTGAAACCCCTCCCGCGCCAGCGCCCCGTAATCCCGCGCGGTCCACACCGCCCGGCCTTCGCCATAGAAGGCGATGCCGAGGCCGGAAACCGGCGCCGCCTTAATCTCGGCCACGGGAAAGGCGGCCCGCGCCAGGCGGGCGAGGAGGTTCGGCATGGGGATGTCCTGACTCGATCAGTTCTGGTCCGAAAGGCCTGTGCGCAGTCCCCTCTCCCCGCATGCGGGGAGAGGGCCGCGACGACCTTGTCGTCGACGCGGCGAGGCGGCAGCCGAGGGTGAGGGGGCGCGTCCGAATGAGCCACACCCGGAGAGACCCCCTCACCCTCGCCCTGGCGGGCTCACGTCGCCTCCCGACAGGGGGAGGACGACGTCCTCTCCCCGCCCGGCGTGGAGAGGGGGATCAGCCTCTTTTGAATAGGGACGTGCCCTCAGGCTGTTGGACCCGAAGGCCGGCGCTCATCCCCGTCTCCCCGCCCGGAGGGGAGAGGGGAATGCGCTCACATCCGTCGGATCCTCGGCTCGGCCCTCTGCCCCAGCATCAGGTGAGTCAACGCCCAGACGAGGGCGTCGAGGCGGTCGGGGGAGGCGCCGCTGGAGAGGCCGCCCGGCCCGAAATCGCAGAGCTCGTCCTCGAGCGCCGGCAGGCTGCCGACATGGTGGACGCGGCCCTGCGCGTAGAGCACCGAGACCGGCTCGGCCCGCAGATACTTGCCGCGCGTCGCCCGCACCGGGATCACCGGCACCGAGGCGTCGACCTCGGCGATGACCGCGATGGCCATCTCGCCGCCCTGGTTGACCTCGACCACGAGGCTGTCCGCCTCCAGGCGATGGTAGAGCGCCAGGGCCGCGCCGGCCCAGGCCTGCGGGCTCGCCCGGCCCAACGTGGCGTCGGCGACCACATAGGCATGCCCGTCCGGCCCGAGCCCGGCGGCGACGATCCCGCAGGCATCGGCCCCGGCCTTCGAGGAGGCGGGCGGGTCCACCGCCACGACGATCCGCCGAAGCTCCGGCATCCCGTCCCGGCGCGCGGCCTCGATCCCTTCCCGCGTCCAGAGCGCGTCGGGCCGGTCCTCGATCAGCTCGCCGTCGAGCTCCTGCCGCCCGAGCCGCGTGCCGGCATAGCGCCCCACCACGGCGTCGAGGAAGGAGGGCGCGAGGTTGGCGGCGTTGTCGGCGGTGCGCGAGCGGCTCACCACCGTGAGCGGATCGGCGAGGATGCGGCGGATCAGTGGGATCGGCCGGGGCGTGGTGGTGACGAGGTTGCGGGGCCGCTCACCGAGGCGCAGGCCGAACTGGATCATGTCGTAGGTGGCGTCCGGCCGGCGCCATTTGGCGATCTCGTCGGACCAGGCGGCGCCGAATTGCGGCCCGCGCAGGGAATCCGGCTCCTCGGCGGAGAAGGCCATCGCCACCGCGCCGTTGGCCCATTCGAGCCGCCGCCGCGTGGGCGCCCAATGCGGCCGCGCCCCGGAGAGCGCCAGCAGGCCGGACGGCCCCTCGATCATCACGTCGCGCACGTCGGCATAGGTCTCGCCGATGAGGGCGATGCGGCCCACCGCCCGGGCGCAGAAGGCGGGGTCGCCCATGGCCAGCGCCCGCACCCATTCGGCCCCCGTGCGGGTCTTGCCCGAGCCGCGCCCGCCGATCACCGCCCAGGTCGTCCAGTCCCCCCGCGACGGGCAGGGCGGCAGCTGGTCGGTCCGGGCGTTATGGAGCCAGTCCGAGGCCAGCGCCCGGATCAGGTGCGGCGGCAGGCTCGCCAGGAAACCCGGCATCCGGCCGCTCGCCGAGGCATGCCGCATAGCGCGCCGCGATTGCCGCGCGCAGGGCGGGCAGGTCGCTGTCATCGGCCGGGGGGCGGGACGTCTCGCGGGTCCCTTCTGCGAAAGCCCCGTCCGCAAGGTTGCGCTGCGCATCGCTCCGCTCCCGGTCTTCGCTAGAGAGGTCGTCGAGCAGCCGTTTCAGGCCGCCGAGGTCGCGCAGTACCTTCGCGGAATCGAGCGCGGGCGGCGTCTCGCCGCTCAAGGCCGCGTCGAACCGCGCGATCTGGCGGCCGATATGGGCGCGCAGGGCCTCGCCCAGATTGTCCATCACCCGCGCCGCCGGAGGCGCCGCCCCGGCCTTCGGCGTGCGCGGCGCAGGGAGGGCGCGCGGCCTGCGCTCGAAGCCGCAGGCGCGGAACAGGGCCGGCGCGCCGGCGACGGTGCCGCCCAGCGCCAGAGCCAGCATCGCGGGCTCGATCTCCATCATCCCGTAGAGCGTCTCCACGGCACGCCGCCGCGCGGGCGCCCAGGCCCCGGGGTCGAGCCGACGCTGCGCGTCGCTCACCCCCTCGCGCCAGCCATGCTGGCGGTTCCACGTGCTGATCGTCTGGGCGCGGACCCCCGTCCGCTCCGCGATCTCGCGGCTCGTCATGCTCGTCGTCCGCATCAACTGCTCGACGAGTTTTCGTGTCTCCAAGGGAAGCTCCATCTCGCTGCCCCTCTCGTCACACTTCTTGAGCGGTCCTCATTGATACAGAAGGAGCGTCACGCTGTCAATCATAAATTCCTATTTTAGGATTTTTAGGCGGACGCCCAGTGGGGAGGCGGTGGGACGCCTGACGCTTGGTCGCGCCTAGTTATAGCCTTTGGCAGACCCTGGGAAGGACTGCTTTCAGGCCATCATGTGAGACAGCGATTGTGATCGCGCTGACGGGAATCAGTCAGCCCTATATCGAGAAGCTCAGACTGCTTCGCGTTAATTACGGACGTTAGCCGCCCATATCCCGCATGATGCACGCTCTCAATCAGAGCTACGGAAAAATCTCTACCGCCGGTAGTTCCTTCGTTGTGTCGCACCTCCTGTTTACCCATGGCGAAATGTCATGAAGTCGCGTAGCTACAACCTGCTACCAGCGTTGTTTCAATCAAAAAATGCATTTCACTGCGTGGGGGGGATATGCGGATCTGTGGCGTTCAAATTCTCGGAAGTACCGCCAATCTTGCGGTCGTATCGTCGGATGACGCGGGCGGAGTTATATATCATCCATGTCATACCAAGAAAATTACGCTGGATAACGACAAGTCTAGCGACTCACTAAGGGTATTTCTTAAATCTATAACGGCGTTTGCCCACGAGAACCAGGTAGAAGGTTTCTGTATAAAGCAGCGTGCATCCCGCGGGAACCTTAGTGCTGGCGGTCCTTCCTTTAAGGTTGAGGCTATGATGCAACTTGTACCTGACGTTTTAACGTATTTTGCGAATCCAGTCGCGCTCTCGAAATTTGCAAAGACTAACGTCGCGGGGCTGCCGAATGGTCTGCAGGGTTATCTCGCAGAAGCTTATCGTTCTGGCGCTTTCCAGCTAAAGAAGCTCGGAGCCAGCTAGTGCCGTACGAGATCACGGCCTTGCCGGCCAGTTTGCAATCGACGGCGGCGCGGTTGGGCGAGAGCATCACCTTCAGCGATAGCATCGAGAAAGGAGCAAACGGTCACGTCCTGATCGGGCACCATAGGCTTCTTGGCCGGGCAGTGGTGGTTAAGTTCTACTATTGGGGTGATGGCGTCCATATCGAGCCAGCAATGCTAGCTCGTCTGGAGTCCACTCATGTCCTAAAGGTTGATTACGCCGAGGCGATAGACGAGGAAGATGCTTTTTTCATTACCAGATACTGTTCTAGGGGCGATCTGGATGATGAGTTAGCAACCCGATCTTTCGGGCCCGTCGAGGCAATCGACGCACTTCTCCAGTTCGGTGCTGGGGTCAGCTATCTACATGGTGAGGGGTATGTTCACCGTGATCTCAAGCCGTCCAATTTGTTCGTGACCGACGAAGGCCACAGGGTGATTGGCGACTTTGGGTCGGTTGTGCAGATCGGCGGAGAGGATTTCGCTAACAGCCTCTCCAAGCACTCTATCATTTATCGTCCTCCCGAAGACTTCGTCGGGAACCGATTCTATCGGCAGGGAGACATCTATCAACTCGGGATGGTCCTCTATCAGTTATTGGGAGGTGATCTCCCCTATGAGATCGAAAGCTGGCTGACGCCACGGCAGATCGCTGAAGGAGCGACTATGGACTGGTCCGCTAGGAATGCTTTCTACAACTCAGCGATTGAGGCTCGCATCTGCAGAGGTAGGGTTCTGAATCTCGACAGTCTGCAAGATTATGTCCCCGACTTGTTGAAACGGGTTATCCGAAAGGCGTGCCACTTAGATAAGGGCAGCCGCTATCCCACCGCGGCTGACTTGCTTGCGACATTGAACAACATCAGGCGTCGTGTTTTCGACTGGCGAATCGATGACGACGTCCTGACACTGCGCGACCGCAATCGTACATACCGTATTATACAGTTTGGTGGCCACTTTCATGTCGAGAAGCAGGTCGCGTCAGGGTGGCGCCGACAGCGCGGGCTGACTTCGGAAACAAGGGCGGATGCAATTGCAAGTGTCCAGAGAATTATTGGTTAGAAGCAACAAGGGTTTGAGCAGAGGCTGCAACTGAGTTGCGCTTGTACAGTCGCTCTTCACGAAGTCTCATTCTCCCGCCTCGACCTCGCCCGCCGTGTGCCACCGCCCTCTCGACAGTGGCGGCGGTGGCGCCTGTCAATCCGGCGGCGGCGCGCGTCAGCCCTCCACCCTCAAGCCGGGATCGCGTCCGCGCTGGGTGGCGTCCGGGGGCGGGGCATGATCGTCGCCGGGCAGGGCGGCGGGTCGTCGTCGTCGTTGTTTCGACGGCGCGGGCGGAGATAGCGGTGCAGGTTCGCGAGGCGCGGCCGGCGGCGCGGCGCGGGCCGGGGCGCGTCGGCGGCGGTATTCTCCGGGGCGGCGGGGCCGTCGAGTTCGGCGAGCGCCGCGAGCAGGGCATCGACGGTGACCGGCTCGGCCCTGGCCCCGGTGAGGCAGCGCAGGCCCGGCGCGCTCTCGAGGGCGCAGGCATCCGAGACCCACGAGGCCAGGATCGTCCGCTTCTCCTCGCGGTTCAGGAGCGGGTGCGCCAGCACCTCGCGCGGATGACGAAACACGTCCCCGGGGGCGACCACGGCCTGCCAGGCCTCGAACGAGGCTGGCTGCGTGGCGGCGGGGTTCATGAGGCCGGAACGCCCGGCGCCGGAACGGGACAAGTGCGTTTCCCTCATCGACATGATCGATCCTCCCTATGGCTGTGAGGCAGGACTGAGAACGGGATGCGGCCCTCGCGGGCCTGAAGGCCCCCGAGGGTCTCTCTCATGATCGGCGTCGGCGATCAGGCGGCCTCGGCGTGGTCCTCGACCTGGGCGGGCGCGTTGTCCTGGCCCACCGCCTGAGCCGCGCCGCCGATGGCGATGCGGCGGGGCTTGTAGGCCTCCGGCACCTCGCGCACGAGGTCTACGGTCAACAGCCCGTTGTCGAGGCTGGCTCCGGTGACCTTCACGTGGTCGGCGAGGTTGAAGGTCTGCCGGAAGGGCCGGGTCGCGATCCCGCGATGGAGATAGGCGCGCTCTCCGTCCTGGCCCCCCTTCTGGCCCGTCACCTGAAGCACGGTGTCGTGCTGCGTCAGGTCGATCTCATCCGGGGTGAAGCCCGCCACCGCCATGGTGATGCGATAGGCATCGTCGGCCACCTTCTCGATATTGTAGGGCGGCCAGGTGGTCGACGGCTCGATTCGGGTCGCCTGGTCGAGCAGCGAGATCATGCGGTCGAAACCGACGGTCGAGCGATAGAGCGGTGCGAAATCCAAAGTCCTCATGACCACATCCTCCTGAAGAGCAACGTGATGACAAAGCGCGCCGGACACCGTGTCCGGCGCCAGAATGCGAGCCCATCCGGGCCTCGCACGCGCATAACGCCGATAGTAGGATGTGGTTCCGGGGCGATGTCGATTTTTTTCGCGGTGTGAGGGGCCGGGCTTCGGACCTCTCGCGGGCAGCGCGGGGCTGCTGGGTTCTCACATCTGCTCGTGCAGGCAGAGCGCGTCCCTCTCCCCCTTGTGGGGAGAGGCTAGGAGTGGGGGTGGC